>DATGPY010000299.1:0-11432 GCA_035304465.1 Acidimicrobiales bacterium
CCACAGGGTTGGCCCTCTCGTAGCGCACAGGGCGGTCGCCGTACGGTGACCACATGCCGACGTTCGAGGTGATCCTGCGGGACGGCGCCGTCGAGGTGGTCGAGGGCGCCGACACCTACCAGCAAGAGGGCCCCATGACCACCTTCTTCCGGCGCGGCGAGGGCCGGGAGGTCGTCGACTCCTGGAGCGAGCGGGTGGCGAGCTTCCGCACCGCGGAGCTCATGATGATCCGGCGACGCCGCGCGGTCGCCACCGTGCACGCGCTCGCGAGCTGACCGCCCCCGCCACCGGCCCCCGCCGCCCGGTGACGGCCGGGCGGCTCAGCGGCCCGCGGCGCTGAAGTGCATGTAGTCCTTCGGATCGTCCCAGGTGCCGCCCCACCCCCAGCCGATCTCGGCGAACGCCTCGACGACACCGGCGCCGGGCACGATCATCCCCGGCCGCACGTTCGCCCGGTCCGTGTACGACGTGGCCAGCCCGGGCGTGACGCGCCCGTCGTGCACGTACGGGTTCTGGAAGGGGTTCACGTCCACCGCCAGCCCGTAGGCGTGCTCCGACCACGACGAGGACCCGCGGGTCGGGCGGCAGACGAAGGCGGCGGTGGCGTTGCCGTCGCCGGTGTCGGGGGCGTTCAGCTCCTCGACCGAGGTGACCCGCATGTCCTCGATCGGGAACCGCATCTCGTAGAGGCGGCGGAAGACCCCGCTGAGCGGCTCGGCCGCGTCCCGGTGGACGAGCATCTCGCCGGTGTGCGGGCGGTCGTCGAAGCCCCAGAACGTGACCGTCACGTAGCGGAGGTCCTCCAGGGCGACCGGGCAATCGGGCTGCCAGGTCGAGCGGGCGGCAACCTCCGGCGGCACCGGCTCGATCGTGGCGTGGAACCCGCCGTCCGGCGGCGGGAGGACGTCGACGGTGGGCAGGCGTCGGGGGTCGAGCTCCGGCGGCGTCGGGTGCGGGCCGCCAGGCGACAGCACACGGGTACCGAGCCAGTCCGGGCGGGTCGGCGGCGGGCTCGCCGGGGCGGTCGACGGCGTGGTCGTGTTCGCCTCGCCGGTGGTCGTCGTCGCCGTGCGCCCGGGCTCCCCTGCGGCCGGGGTGCTGGTCCCGGCGCGAGCCGCGTCGTCCCCAGCGCCCTCGCCGGACTCCCCGCCGCAGGCGACCGCGACCAGCAGCGCCAGACCTGCGACCACTCTCAGCACCTGCCGTCCACTCACGGTCGCCGACCCTACAGAGGGTCGGGTCGCGTCCCACCGGCCGTGACCGACGCGCCGCTCAGCCCGGCGCCGGCGGTTCGACGGCCACCTCGGCCACCGCGCCCAGGGCCACGTGGGCGGTGCCCCCGCTCGCGGGGGTGACGACGAGGACGTCCCGGCCGACCGCCCGCAGCACGCCGGCGACGGCGTCGCCGCCCACGGTCGCGACCCGCACGGCGGCCCGGTCCGCCGCGAGGTCGACCAGCAGGTCGGTGAACGTCGGCCCCGCACCGGGTCGCCGGTCCCCGACCGCCGGGCCGGTGCCGGGCCCGGCGCGCACCGCCGTCAGCGCCGCGAGCGGCACGAGCACGTCACCGCCGGGGCCGGCACCGGGCGCGGTGCGCACGACCACGACGTCGGCGCCCACCGCCCGCACCGCCCCCGTGTGCCGCCCGCCGGCGCGCGTGTGGACGGTGACCGGCACGCCCCGCTCCTGCAGGTCGGCGACGACGCCGGCCAGCGTGGCGCTCTCCTCGGCCTGCCGGCGCAGCCACCCCTCCCGGGCCCGCGCCCGGGCCGCCTCCTCGACGCGGGCCTCGGCGGCCCAGCGCTCGAACCGGTCGCCCCCGCCGGCCAGCGGTGGCGGCAGGCCGGGCACGGCCCCGGGCGGCCCCGGCGGATCGGGCGGGTGGGCGGTGCTGTCCACCGGCGAGAACGTAGACGCGGGACCGGGCGCCGGGCTCGGCGCGGTTCTGCCTAACCTGGAGGCCCCGTGGCATCCACCCAGGTCAAGATCTCCGTTCCCGGCAACCACCTGATGGCCGACCTCCTCGGCCATCGCGACGAGCTGCTGCGCCTCGTCGAGGAGGCGTTCCAGAGCGTCCAGATCCACGTCCGGGGCAACGAGATCGCCATCGTCGGCGACGAGGCGGACAAGGTCGGCCACCTGTTCGAGGAGCTCGTCCTGCTGCTCGAGCAGGGGCAGCGCCTCGAGCCCGCCAGCGTCGTCCGCACCATCGACATGGTCCGCCACGACGAGCGGCCCTCCGAGGTGCTGACCGCCGAGGTGCTCCGCTCCGCGCGCGGCCGGACCATCCGGCCCAAGTCGGCCGGCCAGAAGCGGTACGTCGACGCCATCCGCGAGAACGTCATCACCTTCGGCATCGGTCCGGCGGGCACCGGCAAGTCGTGGCTGGCCGTCGCCATGGCCGTCCAGGCGCTGCAGACCAAGGAGGTCGAGCGGATCATTCTCACCCGGCCGGCCGTCGAGGCCGGCGAGCGGCTCGGCTTCCTCCCCGGCGACCTGGCCGCCAAGATCGACCCCTACCTCCGGCCGCTCTACGACGCCCTCTACGACATGGTCGAGCCCGAGGGCGCCCAGCGGCTGGTCGAGCGGGGCACGGTCGAGGTGGCGCCGCTGGCCTTCATGCGGGGCCGCACGCTCAACCGCAGCTTCATCATCCTCGACGAGGCCCAGAACGCGACCCCCGAGCAGATGAAGATGTTCCTCACCCGCATCGGGTTCGGGTCGCGGGCGGTCGTCACCGCCGACATGACGCAGATCGACCTCCCCACCGGCCGCAGCGGGATGACATCGCTCGAGCGCATCCTCGCAGGGATCGAGGGCATCGCCTTCGTGCACCTGGGAGCCAAGGACGTCGTGCGGCACCGCATCGTCCAGGACATCGTGAACGCGTACGAGCGAGCGGAGAAGGGCGGGGAGCTGGACCACCCCGACGGGGCGGCGGCGCCCCGGCGATCGTGAAGCCGCCACCCGACGCCCCGGGCGGCTCGTCGCACCCGTCCGACGACGCCGACGTCCTGCGCCCCCGTGTGGGGCCGCGCCGTCACGGGCCCGAGGGCGAGGTGCAGGTCTTCGGCGCCGACGAGCAGGAGGCCGTCGACGTCGACGTCGACCGGTGGGTCGAGCTCGCCCGCGCCGTGCTCGTCGCCGAGGGCGTCAGCGGCGACGCCGAGCTGTCGCTGCTCTTCGTCGAGGAGGACGCCATCGCCGAGCTGAACCGCCGGTTCATGGGCGCCGACGGGCCGACCGACGTGCTCGCCTTCCCCATCGACGACCCGGCCGTGGCCGGCCGGTGGCCGGACGCCGGCACGACCGGCCCCGACCGCGACGAACCCGATCCGAGCGACCTGCCGCTGCTGCTCGGCGACGTCATCGTGTGCCCGGCGGTGGCCGCCCGCCAGGCACCGGAGCACGCCGGCACGCTGGAGGACGAGCTGGCGCTGCTCGTGGTGCACGGCGTGCTCCACGTGCTCGGGCACGACCACGCCGAGCCGGAGGAGGCGGCGGTCATGCAGGCGCGCGAGCGGGCGCTGCTCCAACGGTTCCACCAACGGCGGTGACCGCGTGAGCCCTGCGCCTGCACCGCTGCTCGCCGCGACGGGCGCCCCGGACGCGTGGATCGTCGTCGCGATCGTCGTGCTGCTGGTGCTGGCGATGGTGCTGGCCGGCGCCGAGACGGCGCTGACCCGCATGACCCGGCCGCGCGCCGAGGCCCTGGCCAACCACCACCGCCGCGATGACGCCGACGGCCGGCCCTCGCCCCGGGCCGAGGCGCTCCTCGAGCTGGTCGAGCACCCCGAGCGGTTCGTCACCCCGGTCGTCCTGTTGCTCCTGACCTGCCAGATCGTCCAGGCGACCCTCGTCGGGGTCCTGGCCAACCGCCTCTTCGGCGTGCTCGGTCTCGTCGTGGCCATCGCCCTCGACGTCGTCGTCGTGTTCGTCGTGGCCGAGGCGGTGCCGAAGACCTGGGCCCTGCTGCACGCCGACCGCGTGGCCCTGGCGGTCGCCCGGCCGGTCCGGGCCCTGGCCCGCTTCCTCCCGATCCGGCTGGCGTCGCGGGCGCTGATCGTGCTCGCCAACCTGGTGCTGCCGGGCAAGGGCCTGCGCCAGGGGCCGTTCGTGTCGCCGGACGACGAGCTGCTCGCCGTGGCCGAGCTGGGCGTCGAGGAGGGCGTCATCGAGGAGGACGAGCTCGCCCTCATCGAGTCGATCATCGAGTTCGGCGACACCGTCGTGCGCGAGGTCATGGTGCCGCGGCCCGACATGGTGACCGTGCCGGCCGACTTCCGGATCGCCGACGTCATGGAGGTCCTGCTCCTCAACGGGTTCAGCCGCGTCCCGGTCTGCGGCGACGACCTCGACGACGTCGTGGGCCTTGCCTACGCCAAGGACCTGATGGCCGCCGAGCGCGACGGCAAGCGCGACCTACGCGTCACGGAGGTCGTCCGCCCCGCCCGCTTCGTACCGGAGACGAAGCGGGTGCCCGACATGCTGCGGGAGATGCAGCGGGAGAAGTTCCACATGGCCGTCGTCGTCGACGAGTACGGCGGCACGGCGGGCCTGGTGACGCTGGAGGACATCATCGAGGAGCTCGTGGGCGAGATCGTCGACGAGTTCGACGTCGACGACCCCGTCGTCGAGCCGCTGCCGGACGGCGGCATCCGGGTCCACGGGCGCACGCCGCTCGACCAGGTCAACGACCTGCTGCGGGCCGCGCTGCCCGACGGCGACTGGGACACGATCGGCGGGCTGGTCTACGACCGCCTCGGCCACGTGCCCGACGAGGGCGAGTCGGTGGTGGTCGACGGCTGGCGGCTGACCGCCCAGCGCATCCAGGGCCGGCGCATCGGGCGGGTGAGCATCACCCCGGCCGACCAGGGGTCCGAGGGGCCCGTGCACGACGTAGCCGAGGACGGTGCGGGCGACCGCGACCTCCCGGCGGGCGGCCCCGCCGCGGCCGAGGGGGCGGCCAGGAGCAACGGCACCCCGCGCGCCGGCGACACGGCGGGCGCCGCACCCCCGGGCCGCTCGGCCCGCGGCCGCCGCGGGCGCTGAGCGGGCGGCGACCGACCGCGCCCGCCGCCGCTGCGGCACGCCGCGTCGTGCAGCCACGACGGAGCGCGCTAGCGTGTCCCGCCCGTGGGGGTCGGCAGACAGCACCGGCGCAGCGGCCCGCCGGCGGTGTCCGGGGCGCACTGCGGGGACCGCGGCCGGCGGTCGCGGTGGGGCGGCGACGCCGGCGCGGTCGGCGGGATCGAGGCGCTGCCGTTCGGCATCCTCACCTTCGTCGTCGGGGCGCTGCTGGTCACCAACCTGTGGGCGGTCGTCGACGCCAAGCTCGCGGTCGACGCCGCCGCCCGCCAGGCGACGCGCCGCTACGTCGAGGCCGACGTGGCCGGACCGGGTGGCACCGCCCGGGCCGAGCGGGACGCCGTCGCCGCAGGGCTCGCCGCGCTCGGCGCCCACGGCCGCGACCCGACCCGGGCGACGGTGGCGCTGACCTCGCTGGAGGGCACCGGCGGCCGCACCGGCTACAGCCGCTGCGCCCGGGCCACGTTCACGGCCACCTACCGGGTGCCGGCGCTGTCGATCCCCTGGATCGGCGGGTTCGGCTCGGGCGTCGAGGTGACGGGCCGCCACAGCGAGCTGGTCGACCCCTACCGGTCGGGTGTGCCGGGGAGCGCGACCGCGTGCGGGTGACGCCGGGGGCGCGGGTCCGGCGACGGGTCACGGCGCGGCGGCCACCGGCCGCGACCCGGCCCCGACGGGACCGGGGCAGCGTGCTGCTGCTCGTCCCCGCCGCCCTGCTGGTCGTGCTCGTGCTGGCGTCGATCGCGGTCGACATGGCCCTCGTCCACCTGCGGCACCGCCAGGCCCACGACCTGGCCGCCGCGGCCGCCAACGACGCCGCGGGTGCTGCGGCCGATCCCGCGGCCCTGCGAGCGGGCGCCCACCGGCCCGACCCGGCCCGGGCCGAGGCCGTCGCCCACCAGGTGGTGGCGGCGAGCCAGCTCGCCGACGACGTCGTCGGCGCCCCGGTCGTGCGGGTCCGCGGCGACCAGGTCGAGGTCGAGATCCGGGTCGAGGCCGACTACGTGTTCGCCGGCGTCGTGCCGGGCGCGCCGGACGGCACGACGGTGACCGCGCGGGCATCGGCGACCCTCCGCCCCGGGCCCGGCGGGTGACCTCGGCGCGATCGGCACACGTCGCCGCTCCTGTCGTGTGATTCAGATAAATCTTGACACATCTGAGTCACTTCAGCACGCTTGCAGCATGGATCTGCACCTGCGGGTCGAGCTCGACGGCGACGAGCCGGTCGTCGTCAAGGCGGGTCGAGGGCCGGCCGCCGCGGCCCGGCTCCGACAGGAGCACCGGCGGCTGCTCGCCGCCCGCCACCCCGGCGTCGTCGCCCTCGCCGCCTCCGCCGACCTCGTCGCCACCAGAGGTGACGGTGACGGCGACGGGGAGACCGTCGAGCTGCGGACCGTCCACGCGGGCGAACCCGTGGCGTCCTGGACCGGCACGGCCGCCTCGATCGCCGGGCTCGTCGCCGCCGTGGCCAGCACGCTCGGCGACCTCCACGAGCTGGGCATCGTCCACGGCCGGGTCGATACCACCCACGTGCTGATCGGCGACGACGGGCGCCCCCGGCTGTGCGGCTTCGCCGGCGACGAGGGCGCCACGCCGGCCGACGACGTCGCCGCGCTCGGCCGGGTGCTGGCCGACCTGGCCGACCGGGCCCGGCCGCCCCGGCGCCGCCTCACCCGGCCGCGCGCCGACCGGGACCTCCGCGCGCTGCACCAGATCGCCGCTCGGGCCACCGATCCCGTCGCCACCCGCCGCCCGTCGGCCCGGGTGCTCGCCGCCGCCCTCCTCGAAGCGGTGCCCGACGCCGCCCTCCCTGCCGGCGACCGCCCGTCCGCCCGACGCGCCGCCCGCGCCGGCCGGGTGACGTCGACCGACACCTTCGAGCGCATCTGGCGCCTCGCCGACGTGCCGCCCGAGCACGAGCGCTGGGCGGCCGCGGTCGGCTCCGGCCCCTGGGCCCGACCGCCCACCGTCCCGGAGGGGGACGAGGTCGACGGCGACCCGGACACCGACGAAGACGCCCGGACACCCGCCGACGAGCACGCCCGGACATCCCCCGACGAAGACGCCCGGACACCCGCCGACGAGGACGCCCGCCCGCCGGGGGACACGTGGCCGCCCGCCAAGGACGACACCGGCGAGCGCCCGGTCCCGCTGGCGCTGACCACCACGCCGCCCTGGGGGCACCCGCGGCCGGGTCCGGGCGGTCCCGAGCCCGACGAGCCGTGGTCGCCCGGGGCGGACCGCCCGCACCACCGTCGGCCCCCCCGCCCCGCCCGCCGCCTCGTCGGGGCCGGCGGCGCGGCGGCCGCCGCGCTGGCGCTGGTCGGCGCCGTCACCTGGGCCCGCCCGGGCCACGACCCGGCGGACGCCGACGCCGGCGCCCCGCCCGCCGAGTGCCCGCCGGTCGCCCCGCCCACCGCCGACGTCGACGGCGACGGCTGCCCCGAGGCGCTGTCGGCCCACGGGACGATCGTCGACGCCGGCGTCGCCCGGTGGTCGCTCGGCGAGGAGGGCGACCACGTCGCCCTCGGCGACTGGGACTGCGACGGCCAGGCGACGCCCGCGCTGCTCCGCCCCGCCACCGGCGACGTGTTCGTGTTCGACGGCTGGGCAGCGGCCGGCGAGCCGCTGACGGTGGCCCCGACCGCTCGGGTCGAGGGCGCCGCCGGCATCCGTGCCGAGGCCGGCACGGCGCCGTGCGACCGGCTCGTGGTCGAGCTGGCCTCGGGCGAGGCCCGCCCCATCGAGGTGGGCGGGTGACCCGGGTGCTCGCCACCCTCCGGCTGGCGGCGTGGACGGGCGGGCTCGTCGTCGCCGTGCGCATCCTCGACACGCTCGGCCGGGGGCCGCTCTCGGTCCCGCTCGCCTCGCCGGAGGAGCTGGCGGCCTGGGCCGAGCGCACGCCGCCGGCGGACATGGCCGCCGCCCTCCTGCGCCTCGCCGCGCTGGGCGCCTGCCTCCACCTGCTCACCGTGACGGTCCTGACCGTGCTCGTCCGGACCGCCGGGCTGCGGTGGCTCGACGCCCTCGTCGACCGGGTCACGCCCGAGCTCGTTCGCCGGGTGGCGACGAGCGCCTCGGGCCTCGGGCTGGTCGTCGGCGGCGCCGCGGCGATCCCGCCCCTCCCCCGCGCCGGGGCGGAGCCCGGCCACCTCGTCGCCGCCGCCCGACCGGCGGGCGACGGCACGGCGACGATGGTCCACCTCCCGCCGGCGACCGCGACGATGACCCGCCAGCCCGGCGACGTCGCGGCCACCGAGGCCGCGACGGCCTCGGTGGACCCGCGGCCCGACCGTGGCGCTGCCGACACGACCGGCGGTGGCCCGGCCGTCGCCACCATGGCCCGTGTGGCGGACGAGGTGACACCGCCGAGCACCCGCGAGGTCCCGGCGACCACGCTCCCGCTGGGGGACGAGGGGCGGACGGCAGGCGCAGCTCCCCTCGCAACGGATCCGGCACCGCCGCCGCTGCCGGAGGTCGACCCGGGGGTGTGGGTCGTCGAGCAGGGCGACTCGTTCTGGTCGATCGCCGAGCAGGTCGTCGGCGCCGAAGACGCCGCCTCGGCCGACGAGCGGGCGACGCGCCGCTACTGGCGACGCCTCGTCGAGGCCAATCGGGCCGGCCTCGTGGACCCCGGGAACCCGGACCTTCTCCTGCCCGGCCAGCGGCTCGTCCTACCCGCCCCGGACACCTGAGCCCGGCGGCCGGCGGCCGCTCGGCTCCTCCCCGGGCCGGCCCGGGGCTCCACCGCCCGCCTCAGCCGAGCCAGCGCGCCGTCGCCCGGTCGAAGCGGACGACCCGGTCGCCCGGCCGGGCTGCGTCGAGCGCCGCGACGACCGCCCGGTCGAGGGCCTCCTGGCCCTCGGGCACGACCTCGTCGACGATGCCGAGCGCGTGCACGTCGCCCGAGGTCAGGGCGAGGCGCTCGGCGACCTCCGGTGCCCGGGAGGCGTCACGCTCGAGGATGGCCGCCGCCCCCTCCGGGGCGATCACCGAGAACACCGCGTGCTCGGTGATGAGCAGGCGGTCGGCGTAGGCGAGCGCCAGGGCGCCGCCGCTGCCCCCCTCCCCCACGCACACCGACACGATCGGGCTCGGGCAGTCGGCGAACGCCGCGAAGGTCCGGGCGATCTCGCCGGCCAGCCCGTCGACCTCCGACGCCGGCGACGGGTCGGCGCCGGGCGTGTCGACCAGCGTGACGACCGGGAGGCCCAACCGCCCGGCCAGCTCGACCGCCCGCTGCGCCAGGCGGAAGCCGGCAGGGGTCGGCCGCCCGTCGCGGTGGTACCGGTCGGTGGCCACGACGACGCAGCGGCGGCCCGCGACGGTGGCCAGGCCCGCGCGCACCGTCGGGTCGTTCCCCCGCAGCTCGAGCCACGAGTCGCACAGCCGGGCCGCCCGGTCGATGCCGGTGGGCCGTCCGGTGGCCCGGGCGCGCAGCACCTCGCCCCACGCGCCGCCGACGCCGGGGTCCTCCCAGGCGGGCAGCGGTCGGGTGGGCAGCGGTCGGTCCCGCAGGCCGAGGGCGACCTCGACCCACTCGGCCTCCCGCCCCGGCCGGAGGAGCTCGTCGACGTGGCCGGCTGCGTGCGCCGCCTCGGCCGTGTGCGACCCGGCCGGCAGCGGCTCCCCCAACGCCGCCTCGGCGACCCGAGGGCCGGCGAAGCCGATGACCGCCCCCTCCACCGCGGCGCGCACGTCGACCAGCGAACCGAACGAGGCGTAGACGCCGCCTGTCGTCGGCGAGCCGTAGACACCGAGCGACAGCAGGCCCGCGGCCGCGTGCCGCCGGGCCGCCGAC
This sequence comes from Acidimicrobiales bacterium, assembly GCA_035304465.1. GTDB lineage: Bacteria > Actinomycetota > Acidimicrobiia > Acidimicrobiales > VFJN01 > ZC4RG19. Next base: position 9,890 of record DATGPY010000299.1, read on the forward strand.
GCCGTCCGGGCCAGCTGGACGAGCGCGACCATGCCCTCCTGCATCCGGGCGCCGCCGGTGCGGGTCCAGACCACGACCGGCAGGCCCAGGTCGCGGGCCCGGTCGTAGGCGCGGACGACCTTCTCCCCGACGGCCGCGCCCATCGTCCCGCCCATCACGTCGAATCGCAGGTCGACGTAGGCATAGTGCTCGGTCCGCCCGGTCGCCACCGCCTCCCCACCCTCGACGAGCGCCGCGCGGCGGTCGGCGTAGCCCGGGAAGCCGAGGGGATCGCCGGCCACCAGGTCGGCGTCCCACTCCTGGACCGAGGCGTGGAACGGCATGGCCGCGAAGTCTTGCACCGGGCCTGCAACATCCACCAACGCCCCGGCTCCCCACGCCGGCCGCTCGTCCGGCCCGGGGCGACCGGTCACCGCAGCCGGAGCGCCACCTCGTTGGCCAGCAGCCGCCCCCTGCGGGTGAGGACCGCCCGGGCGCCGCGCACCTCGACCAGCCCGTCGAGCTCCTCCAACGGGAGCGCCGCCGCCGGGACACCCTCCCGGGTGCGGACGGCCAGCTGCAACGCCTCCAGCCGCCGGGCCTCGGGGTCGAGGCGCTCGCCGGCCGCCTCGGGCGAGCGGCCGGCCGCCACGGCCTCGATGTAGCGCTCCGGGGTCCGCACGTTCCACGACCGGCGGCCGTCGCGGTGCGAGTGCCCGGCGCAGCCGATCGCCTGGTACTCGCCCATCGTCCAGTACAGGAGGTTGTGGCGGCACTCGTGGCCCGGCCGGGCCCAGTTCGAGATCTCGTACCAGGCGAGGCCGGCGCCCTCCAGCAGGTCGGCGGCCAGCTCGTACTTGTCGGCCTGGTCGTCGTCGTCCGGGTGGCGGCTCGGGTCGTCGGCCAGCGGTGTGCCCGGCTCGACGGTCAGGGCGTAGGCGCTGACGTGCGGCGGGTCGAGGGCCAGGGCCTCCTCCAGCGTGCGCCGCCAGTCGTCGAGCGTCTCACCGGCGGCGCCGTAGATCAGGTCGAGGTTGAAGGTGGGCAGCCCCACGGCCCGGACGAGCTCGACGGCCCGCCGGACGTTGACGGGGTCGTGCGCGCGCCCCAGGCGGGCCAACACCCCGTCGACCATCGACTGGACGCCCAGGCTGACGCGGGTCACGCCACCGGCCGCGTACGCCTCGACCAGCTCGGGGGTGACGGTGTCCGGGTTGCACTCGACGGTGACCTCGCACCCCGGCCGCTTGGGGATGGCCCCGAGGACCGCCACCAGGTCCCGGGGCGCCACGAGCGACGGCGTCCCGCCGCCCACGAAGACGCTCGTGGCCGGGGGCATGCCCCCGGCCACGAGGCGCTCGACGTCGGTGCGGCACGCCTCGAGGTAGGCGCCCTGGAGGTGGTGGCGGTCGGTCCACGTGGCGAACGCGCAGTAGTCGCACCGGGCCGCGCAGAACGGCACGTGGACGTAGACGCCGAACGGATCGCCCGTCGGAGCGGCGGCGAGGTCGTCCGGCGCCGTGGCGCGCTCCTACCTGACGAGGCAGAGGCCCAGGCTGTCGAG
>DATGPY010000300.1:0-3683 GCA_035304465.1 Acidimicrobiales bacterium
AGCGGTTGAGGACGTGCCGGCCGTGCCGCCGGAGGGCGGTGGGGGCCTTGGCGTCGGGGTCGGGGTTGTGCTTGGAGTAGTCCCGCGTCAGCCGCTCCTCGAAGAGCTTCTTGAACGTGACGCGGAAGCCGTCGAGGTAGCCCATCAGAACAGCACCTCTTCGTCGTCGGTGGACAGCCGGCGGCGCTCGGCGACGTCGATCGCCCCGGTGAGCGCACCCCAGGCCACCACGATCACGAGGAGCGAGACGGCCACCACCGCCACCATGTTCCAGCCCTCGTCGCGGCCGATGTTGATGGCGCCGAGGAGCAGCAGCCACCCGAGGGCCAGCGGGATGAGGACCTTCCAGCCGATGCCCATCAGCTGGTCGTAGCGGAACCGTGGGACCGTGGCCCGGGCCCAGACGAAGGCGAACAGGAAGACGAAGAGCTTCAGCGTGAACCAGACGATCCCGGACAGCCAGCCGGGGCCGAACCAGGCCGGGCCGGCAGGGCCACCGAGGAACAGCGTCACGATGATCGCCGACATCGTGATCGCGTTCATGAACTCGGCCAGGTAGAAGAGCGCGAAGCGGAACGACGAGTACTCGGTGTGGAAGCCCCCGACCAGCTCCTGCTCGGCCTCGACGAGGTCGAACGGCGGCCGGTTCAGCTCGGCGGTCGCCGCCAGCAGGAAGATCACGAACGGCACCACGCCGGTGGCGATGAGGTTCCAGCGCGGGATCGGGATCGAGCCGAAGAGCTCGTAGCCGTCGCCGGCCTGGGCCACGACGATGTCGTGGGTCGACAGCGACCCCGACAGCAGGACCACCGCCACCACCGACAGGCCGAGGGCGGCCTCGTAGCTGACCATCTGGGCCGAGCCGCGCACGGCGCCGAGCAGCGGCCACTTCGAGCCCGACGACCAGCCGGCCAGCATCACGCCGTAGACGGCGACCGACGACATGGCCAGCACGAGCAGCACGCCGACCGGCGGGTCGGCGAGCTGCAGGTAGGTGTCGCGGTCGAAGACGCGGATGGCGCCGAACCGCTCGCCGTCGAAGCCGCCGCCGATCGGCACCACCGCGAAGGTGACGAAGGCCGGCACGGCCGACAGGAACGGGGCCAGGACGAACACCCGGCGGTCGGCCTTCGCCGGGATGATGTCCTCCTTCATGATCAGCTTCAGGCCGTCGGCGAGCGTCTGGAGCACGCCCCAGGGCCCCGCCTTGTTGGGCCCGACCCGGTTCTGCAGGTCGCCGAGGACCTTGCGCTCGAACCAGATCATGAAGATGACCGACACCAGCAGGAGCCCGAAGGCGACGAGCGTCTTCACGAGGACGATCAGCACCTCGGGCAGGCCGATGTCGCCCCGCAGCAGCGGGTCGGTGGCGAGGATGGCGACGTCGGTCATGGCAGCTCGATCCGGACGTCGGTGACCGGCGACTGGCCGTCGATCAGCACGTTGGCCCGGCCTCCGGCCAGGTTGGCGTGCACGAGCGCGATGCCCTTCGGCACCCCCGCGTCGGGCACGGTCGGCACGGTGACGTTGCCCCGGGGCGAGGTGATGCGGACGTCCGCGCCCGCCGCCACGCCCAGGCGCTCGAAGTCCTGGGGGTTGAGACGCAGGGTCGCCGGCTCGGCCAGCTCGGCGAGCGACGGCGAGCTGCGCACGAGCGTGCCCCGGTCGTAGAGCTTGCGGGCCACCACGAGGCGCAGAGAGTAGGCGTCCGGGGACGGCGGCTCGATCACCGTCCACACCGGGACCGGGACGCCGGTCTCGGGCGGCAGCAGCCCGGTCGGCTGCTTCTCCGGCGAGGCGCCCTCGGCCGACTCGGCCGCCGTCTCGGCCCGCTCGACGACCGGCTCCTGCGCCGTGGCGCCCTCGGCCGCGGCACCCTCCTCGCGGTCGCCGCCCTCGGAGCCGGCCTCCTCGGCGGCGCCGGCCTCGGCCGCATCGTCCTCGCCGTCGGTGCGCGCGCGGGGCAGGCCGACGACGACGCCGTCGAGCCCCGCCGGGCGGCTGAGGACGTCCCAGGTCAGGCCGGCGAACGACGGGGCCACCCGCTCGACCTCGGCGGCGATCTGGTCGGTCGACTCGAGCCCCAGGTCGAGGCCGAGGCGGGCGGCCAGCTCGGCCGCCACGACCCAGTCGGGCTGCGCCGTGCCGGGGGCGGTGACCTTGCGGCCGACCGTGCTCACCCGGCCCTCGAGGTTGGTCGTCGTGCCCTCGACCTCGGCGTAGCCGGCGGCGGGCAGCACGACGTCGGCCTGCTTGACGGACTCGGTCAGGAACTGGTCGACGGCGATGACCACCCGGGCGCCGCCCAGGCCACGCTCGGCGAGGTCGCGGTCGGGGTGGTCGGCCAGCGGGTCGGCGCCGAGCAGCACGAGCGTGTCGATCTTGCCGTCGGCGGCCGCCCGGAGGATGCCGGTGGTGTCGAGGCCCTTGGTCGCCGGCAGCGACGGCCAGTGCTGCCCGTACCACTCGCGGCCGGCGTCCAGCGTGACCCGGCCGGGCAGCAGCCCCGGCGACAGGCCCAGCTCGAGGGCGCCGTGCACGTTGGCCCGCCGCAGGGCGCTGAGGAAGCGCACGCCCGGGCGGGTGTGGTGCACCGCGGCGGCCGCCGCCGCGATCGACCGCGGCGACTCGGCGAGGTTGGCCCGGCCGACGACCACGGTGAGCGGGCCGTCGCCCAGCACCCGGGCTGCCGCCCGGACGGCCTCGGGGGTGACGCCGCCCACCTCGTCGTCGGCGTCGCCGGCGAGCAGCGCCCGCACGACCGCCAGGGCGTGGCCCGGCCGGTAGCGCAGAGACACGGCGGCGAGGTCGTCGGTCAGGCTGGTGGCCGTGGAGGCCATCTCGACGACCTTGACCCCGTCGTTGACGACGGCGTGGCGGAGCCGCAGGTAGAGGACCGGCAGCTCCTCCTTGAGGTCGGGCCCGAGGACCAGCACCGTCCCGCCGGGGCGGCAGGCGTCGTCGATCGTCGCCCGGGGCAGGCCGAGGATCGCCTCGGCCGGCAGGCCGTCGCCCAGCTGGGCGTCGATGTTGTCGGAGCCGATCAGGCCCTTGGTGAGCTTGACCCACGCGTACTGGCTCTCGTTGGTGAGCCGGGCGCCGCCGATGACCGCGAAGCCCTCGGGGCCGCTGCGCTCGAGGCCCTGGCGGATGGCGGTGGCGGCCCGGCGCAGGGCGTCGTTCCAGGTCGCCGTCTTGAGCGTCAGCCCCTCGTCGCGCACGAGCGGGTCGCCGAGGCGGTCGTCGCTGTTGATCGCCTCGAAGTCGAAGCGCCCCTTGTCGCACATCCAGCCCCAGTTGACGGCGTCGCTGTCGACGCCGTGGTAGCGCAGGACCCGGTTGCGGCTCGACTGCACGACGACCCGGCAGCCGACCGAGCACGAGGTGCAGGTCGACTCGACCTCGTCGAGGTCCCAGGGGCGGGCCTTGAACCGGTAGGGCACGGCCGTGAGCGCCCCCACCGGGCAGATCTGCACGGTGTTGCCGCTGAAGTAGCTGGCGAAGGGGTGGTCGGGGAACGTGTTGACCTGCGTCTGGTTCCCGCGGTCCATGAAGTGGATGAGCGGGTCGCCCGCCACCTCCTTCGCGAACCGGGTGCAGCGGTCGCACAGGATGCAGCGCTCCCGGTCCAGGTGGACCAGCGGGCTGATGTCGATGGGCTTGGCGTAGTGGCGCTTCTCCTC
>DATGPY010000301.1:0-2085 GCA_035304465.1 Acidimicrobiales bacterium
CGCATCCAGGCCGAGGTGGACGCCCGCATCAAGGCGTGCGGGGCCGAGAACGCCTACTTCCCGCTGTTCATCCCCGAGAGCTACCTGCAGCGCGAGGCCGAGCATGTCGAGGGCTTCAGCCCCGAGCTGGCGGTGGTGACCCACGCGGGTGGCAAGGAGCTCGACGAGCCGATCGTCGTCCGGCCCACCAGCGAGACGGTGATCGGCGAGTACATGTCGCGGTGGATCCAGAGCTACCGCGACCTGCCGCTGCTGCTCAACGCCTGGAACAACGTCGTCCGCTGGGAGCTGCGCCCCCGCCTGTTCCTCCGCACCACCGAGTTCCTCTGGCAGGAGGGGCACACCGCCCACGCCACCCGCGAGGACGCGGCCGCCTACGCCACCCGCATCCTGCGCGAGGTCTACGAGGACTTCATGGTCGGCGTGCTCGCGCTGCCGGTGCTGGTCGGGCGCAAGACCGCGGCCGAGCGGTTCGCGGGCGCCATCAACACGATGACGCTCGAGGCGATGATGCGGGACGGCAAGGCCCTCCAGATGGGCACCAGCCACGAGCTCGGTCAGAACTTCTCCCGCGCCTTCGACATCACCTACCTCGACGCGCAGGGTCAGACGCAGTTCTGCTGGACGACGTCGTGGGGCTCGACCACCCGCATGATCGGCGGGCTGATCATGACCCACGGCGACGACGCCGGATTGGTCGTCCCGCCGCTGCTCGCCCCCATCCAGGCGGTCGTGGTGCTGGTCAAGGAGGCCGACGGCGCGGGGGAGCGCGTCGCCGCGCTGGCGCGCGAGCTGGCCGGCGAGGGCGTGCGCACGCGGGTCGACGACCGGACCTCCGTCAGCTTCGGGCGCCGGGCCACCGACTGGGAGCTGAAGGGCATCCCGGTGCGGCTCGAGCTCGGCCCTCGCGACCTCGCCGCCGGCGCCGTCACGGTCGTCCGGCGGGACACCGGCGAGAAGTCGCAGGTCCCGCTCGACCAGGCCGTGGCCCGGGTGCGCGAGCTGCTCGACCGCATCCAGGCCGACCTGCTCGAGGCGGCGCGCCAGCGGCGTGACGCGGCGACGAGCGACGTGGCGACCGTGGACGAGGCCGCCGAGGCGGCGCAGGTGGGCTTCGCCCGGCTGCCGTGGGACGTCGTGCGGGGCGAGGGCGAGGCGCGCCTGGCCGAGCGGGGTGTCACCGTGCGTTGCCTGACGGGGGCCGACGGGTCGCTGCCGGCGAGCGAGGACGACCCCGACCTCGTCGCCGTCGTGGCCCGCGCCTATTGACCTCACGCTGCGGCCCGGCCCTGCTCACCGACGGTGGCCGCCGGTCGGCGGTTATACTTTGGTGTCCGCATCGCTTCGGATAGGACGTCGTCACCGTTCGAGCACGTGTCGAGCGAAGGCGTGGGCTTCGGCCCACGCCTTTCGTATGAGGAAAGGAGGAGCAACCGATGAGCGTCACGGATCGTGTACGTGAAGTGGTGTTGCCCCTCCTGGCCGAGCGGCAGATCGACCTGTACGACGTCGAGATGGCGGGGCCCGTGCTGCGGGTCGTCGTCGACCGGCCCGGCGGCGTCGACCTCGACGCGCTGGCCGCCGCCACCCGTGCCGTCTCGCGCGCGCTCGACGAGGCCGACCCGATCGCCGGCGCCTACACGCTCGAGGTGACGAGCCCGGGCCTCGAGCGGCGGCTGCGCACCCCCGAGCACTTCGCCCGCGCGGTGGGGGAGACCGTCAAGGTCCGCACCGTGCCGGGCACGCCCGGCGAGCGCCGCGTGAGCGGCGAGCTGGTCGCCGCCGACGAGGCGGGCATCGTCGTGCGCACCGGCGTCGACGACGAGGGCGTCCCGACGGAGCGGCACATCGGCTACGACGAGATCGAGCGGGCCCGGACGGTCTTCGACTGGGGGCCCGGCGACACGGCGGACAAGCCGGGTCGGCCGCGGCGTGGCAAGCGGGCGACCGGCGGGCGTTCCCGGGGCACCAGCAACGAGAAGAGGGATCACAGGTCATGAGCGAGATGATGGAGGCGCTGCAGGCGCTCGCCGCCGAGAAGGGCATCTCGGTCGACACCCTGATGGCCGCCCTGGCCGACGCGCT
>DATGPY010000302.1:0-10711 GCA_035304465.1 Acidimicrobiales bacterium
CGCGAGCGCCACCCGCACCGCGAGCGGGCGGCCGTCGAGGCGGATCAGCGCCTTGTCGCAGCCCATGCGCCGGCTGGCCCCGCCGCAGAGCACGGCACCGTGCACGGGCGGCCGTGGCGAGCCCGGGCCCACCGGTTCACCCCACGCCGCCGTAGCGGGCCTCCACGCCCCGGCTTGGCCCGTGGTGGGCGACGGCGTCGGCCAGGTCGGCGAGGAAGGCGTCGGCCGCGCCGAGGTGCGAGGGCGACACGATGGCGTGGAGCCCGCCCTGCTGGCGGTCGAGGTGCCAGCCCCGGTCGTCCATGACGTCGCCCACGGCGCCGATGTCGATGCCGGAGCCGGGGTCGGCGGCGATCTCCATCACCCCGGGCACCGGGTCGCCGGTGACGTGGAGGCCGTCGATGGCCTCGATGCCGGCGCGGAGCGCGGCCGAGGCGGCCCGGACCTGGTCGGCGAGCCGCAGGTAGCCCTCCATCCCCAGGTGGCGCACCGTCGCCCAGGCGGCCGCGATCGGGGCGGCGGGCCGGGTGCCCGCCGTGGTGGCCGACCCGTACAGGCCGCCGGGCCAGCCGTCGAAGAGGAAGTACTGGCGCTTCAGGAGGTCCTCGTCGCGGTGCAGCAGCAGCGACGCGCCCTTGAACGACCAGCCGTACTTGTGCACGTCGGCCGACAGCGAGGTCACGCCGGGAACCCGCATGTCCCACGGGGGCGGCGGTTCGCCGAGCCGTTCGAGGAAGGGCAGCAACCAGCCGCCCAGGCAGGCGTCGACGTGGCACAGCGCGCCGCGCTCGGCGGCCAGCGCCGCCAGCTCGGGGATGGGGTCGACGACGCCGTAGGGGTAGCAGGGCGCCGAGCCGACGACGAGGGCGGTCCGGTCGTCGACCGCCTCGGCGGTGGCGGCGAGGTCGGCGCGGCCGTCGGGCCCGACCGGGACGCGCACCTCGGTGACGTCGAGGTAGTGGCAGGCCTTGGCGAACGCGGGGTGGGCGGTCTCGGGCAGCACGATCGTGGGCTCGGCGATCCCCCGCTCGGCCCGGGCGTGGTCGCGCGCCACCTGCACGGCGAGGAAGAGGCTCTCGGTGCCCCCGCTCGTCAACTTCCCGGCCCGCGGGTTGCCGTGCAGCAGGTCGGCACCCATGGCGACCACCTCGCGCTCCATGCGCAGCAGGCTGGGGAAGGCGAACGGGTTGAGGTAGTTCTCGTGCAGGTACTCGTGGGCCACCGCCTCGTGGAGCCGCTCCAGCTCGGGGTCGGCGGCGTTGTAGACGAGGCTGAAGGTCCGGCCGGCGCGCCAGTCGGCGTCGTCGCCCCGGCCGGCCCGGATCTCGGCCACGAGGTCGTCGACGGGGCGGCCGGTGGCCGGGAACGTCGGGTGGTCGGTCACGTGCTCAGCCCCCGTAGCTCATGCGGGTGTCCTCCATCCGGAGGACCGGTGTGTCCTCGGCCGCGGCGAAGCCGCAGTCGACGATCTCGCCGATGAAGAAGGTGTGGCCACCGCAGTCGACCGGGTGGCGGACCTCGCAGTCGAACCACCCGACGGCCCGGTCCAGGATCGGTGCGCCCGTGCGGGCCTCGCGGAACGGGAAGCCGTTGAGGGTCCCCTGGTCGGGGTCGTACTCGACCGGCTTGGTGAACTTGCGGACGATCGCCCGGTCCTCCCGGCTGATCGTGCACAGGGTGAAGACGCCGCTCTCGCTGATCAGCTTGTGGGTGAGCGCGGTCTTCTCGACGCCGATGCCGAGCAGCTTGGGCTCGAAGCTCACCTGCGTGGCCCAGTTGAGGGTCATGAGGTTGCGCTGCTCGCCCGAGCGGCTGCCCACCACGTAGAGCCCCGACGGCATGGTCCACAGCAGCCGGCGGCGCATCTTGTCGTACGCCTCCCGGGCCTCCTCGGTGTCGACGCCGGGTGGGAACGGACCGATCGGGCCGGTGCCTCCTGGTGCTGCCATGCGCGGGACCCTACCGGTGCGCGGGCGCACGCATCCTGCGGGCGTCCCGCGGCGCCCGTCACCCGAGCGCCGGCCGGTCGGCGCACACACGCGTCGGCGGGCGTCGATCGGGGCGACCGACGCTGTCCCGCCACCGCCCGCCGGCGCCATCGCGTTCGCCGCGACGAGTCCGCGGGGCCGGGACGGTCCGGAGGTCATGCACGAGATCGTGACCCGTACCCTCGAGGTGCCCGGCGCCGTCCTCACCTACGACGTCCGGGCCCCGGAGCGCCCCGGCCCGGCCCGTCCGCTGCTGCTCGTCGGCTCGCCGATGGCCGCCGCGGGCTTCGGCACCCTGGCCGGCCACCTCTCCGACCGCACCGTCGTCACCTACGACCCCCGCGGCACCGACCGCAGCACGGTCGTCGACGCCGGCGCGCCCGTCACGCCCGCCACCCGCGCCGACGACCTCCACCGACTGGTCGAGGCGCTCGGCGGCGGCCCGGTCGACGTCCTCGCCAGCAGCGGCGGCGCGATCGACGGGCTGACCTGGGTCGCCGCCCACCCCGGCGACGTCGCGACCCTCGTCGCCCACGAGCCGCCGCTCCTCGACGTGCTGCCCGACAGGGACGTCCTGGTCGCCGCCATGAAGGCGGTGCGGGAGCGCTACGCGGCCGAGGGTTGGGGCCCGGCGATGGCCTCGTTCATCGCGCTGACGAGCCACGTCGGCCCGCTGCCCGAGGACTGGGTCGACCGCCCGGCGCCCGACCCCGCGCCGTTCGGGCTGCCGACCGAGGACGACGGCTCGCGCGACGACCCGCTCTTCGGCCCCGCCGCGGCGGCGACGACGGAGGTCGTGCCGGACCTGGCGGCGGTCGCCGCCGCCCCCACCCGGGTGGTGCTGGCCGCCGGCGCGGCGTCGGAGGGCCAGGTGTGCGCCCGCAGCGCCGCCGCCGTCGCCGAGCGCCTGGGCACGCGCCCCGTCGTGTTCCCGGGGGGCCACGCCGGGTTCCTCGGCGGCGAGTACGGCCAGACGGGCGAGCCCGACGCGTTCGCCGCCGCCCTGCGTGCCGTCCTCGACGGCGACGGCTGAGGCACCGGCGGCGGCGCGGCCCCGACGGGCCGGTCAGAGGTTGGCGGGTGGCCAGTCGGGGTCGAGCTGGCGGAGGAACTGCTCGCAGCGGGCGGCCTCGTCCTCCTCGCCGATGGCCGCGGCCGCCGCCCGCAGCCCGTCGAGCGCCCGCAGGAAGCCCCGATTCTGGGGGTGGCGCCAGCGCACGTAGCCGGAGCCCCGCCATCCGCTGGCGCGGAGCCGGTCGAGGCCCCGGTGGTAGCCGACCCGGTTGTACGCGTACCGCTCCACGTCGTCGCGGGCGAGGCGGGCCAGCTGAGCCCAGGCGTCGAGGAACCGCGGCCAGCGCCGGACCACGGCGGCCACCGCGACCCGCCGCTCGTCCTCGGGTCGGTCGAGCGCCGCCGCGAGCGCGGCGAGCGCCTCGGGCGGCTCGTCGTCGAGGACGGTCTCGGGCGGTCCGCCGGAGCTGAGGTGCACGGGTGCGTCGGCCATCCCCGCCATTGTGGGCCGCCGCCCGGGCGACCGGCGATCCGCGACGTCGGCGGCGCGGACCGGCCCGCTAGCCGCGGCCGTCGCCCGCGGCGGCGGCCGCGCCCACGTCGCCGTCGCCACCGGAGCGGTCGTCGCCCGACCCGTCGGCCGGCGCTGCTCCGTCGTCGCCGGTCGTCTCGCCCCCGTCGCCGTCACCGGCCGACCGCCGGCGCACGAACGACAGCACGCCCCGCCGCTCGGGCTCGCCGGCCGGCATCTCGGGGGTCGACGGGCGGCCCTCGAGGTAGTCGGTCGTCGCCTCGTAGGCGACGCGCATGAGCTCGGCCGACCGGGTGAAGTCGTTGTAGCGCATCGCCGGCGTCTGCCCGGTCGGCAGCAGGTGGACGTCGACGTCGTCGGGCATGGCGGCCAGCTCGCGCTTGAACCGGTGGTGCCGGGCGATCCAGTACGACTGGATGGCGACGTCGAGCGGCCGCCGCGGCTCGGGCCGGGGCCGGGAGAAGGCGCCGACCTGGAGGACGTAGAGGGTCCGGGCGCCGAGCTCGACCGCTCGTCCCATCGGCACGTCGTTGACGATCGCGCCGTCCAGGTAGCGCACGCCGTCGATCTCGACCGCCGGGTAGACGGCGGGCAGCGCGGCGGAGGCGAGGACGGGCTCGATCAGCGGCCCGCTGTCGAACCACACCTCGCGCACGCCCATGACGTCGGTGGCCACGCACTGGAACGGCACGGCCAGGTCCTCGAAGGTGCGGGCGCTCAGCTCCTGCTCGAGGACGCGGCGCAGCCCCTCGTTGCCGTGGAGCGACTCGCCCCGCCGGGCCAGCGCGATCGGGCGGGGCAGGATGCCGCGGGGCATGAGGTCATCGCCGTCGAGCTCCCGCCACAGGTGCTCGAGCCGGCCGATGCCCGCCAGCGTCGGGTCCTCCGCCAGCGCCGCGCCGTTGATGGCCCCGACCGAGCAACCGAGGACCATGTCGGGGACGATGTCGTGCTCGGCCAGCGCCCGGAGCATGCCGATCTGCAGCGCCCCCAAGTTGCCGCCCCCCGACAGCACGAACGCCACCGGGCCCGGCCGGCGCCGGCGGAACCACCGCTGCATGATCGCCACGTCACCCTCCTTCGCCTGCGCCCTCCCGGGCGAGCTCCATCGCGCGCTGCACCAGGCCGGCGAACGCCTCGGCGTGGGTCAGGTGCGCGCCGTGCCCGGCCCCCTCGATGATGGCCAACTCGGCCCCCGGGACGGCGCGCGCGAGGGCCTCGGCCGCCCGGACGTGGTGCCAGGCCGTGCGGGAGCCGTGGGCGGCGACGACCGGCACGGCGATCCGCGCCGGGTCGTAGGGGCGGGGCGCGGGCGGCCGGACCGAGTGCAGCTCGGCGATCAGCGTCGGGCCCTCGGCTCGCCGCTCCGCCCGCACGGACGCCGGCAGGCGCTCCCAGGCGGCGTCGCCGATCATGCGCCGGAGGAACCGCTCCGCCGCGTCGGCGGCCCGCTCGGCGTCGACCGGGGCCGCGGGGTCGTCGCCACCCTCCGCGAGCGCCCGGCTGCCGGCGCCCCGCGACGGCCACCAGGGCTCCCAGGGCATCGGCGCCTCGTAGGCCAGGACGGCGCCCACGAGGTCCGGGTGGCGCTCGGCGGCGGCCAGGCAGACGAGCCCGCCGAAGCTGTGGCCGGCCAGCACCGCCCGCCGCCCGGCCAGCACGGCCAGCAGATCGTCGACCTGGTCGTCGAACGAGGCGGGCGGGCCGGTCGCCAGCGACCGGGCGTACCCCCGCCGGTCGTAGCGCACCACCCGTGCCGGGCCCCGCAGCGCCCGGCGGACCCGCAGCATGCCGCTGGAGCGGTCGAGCGCGCCGTGGACGAGGACGACGAGCGGGCCGTCCCCCACCTCGTCGACCCAGATGCCGTCCCGAACCCTGCGCTCGCCACCGGGGCGGCGCGCCGTGCCTGCGTGCTCGACCACGGTGCCGGTGCTAGTCGACCTGCACCACGCGCAGCACGTCGGTGGTGCGGGCGGCGGCGTCGGGAGCACCGGCGAGCACGGCGATGGCCTCGCCGTGGTGGACGAGCCCGGCCTCGACCGCGGCCTCGACGACGCACCAGACCATCTCGTCGGTCGTGTGGTACTCGCCGACCTCCAGGGGCTCGACCCCCCACGACAGGGTCAGCTGGCGGGCGGTCGCCGGCGAGGGGCTGGCGCCGATCAGCCGGGCCCGAGGGCGCAGGGCGGCCATGGCCCGCGCCGTCGTGCCGGCCCGCGTGCAGCACACGATCGCGGCCAGGCCCAGCTCGTCGGCGGCCCGGAGGGCCGCGTGCGCCATGGCCAGGGTGACGGCGCCGGTCGAGGGCACGCGCCGGGCGACGACGCCCCGGTCGACCTCGACGCCGTGCATCTCCTCGGCCTGCTCGGCGCGCTCGGCGATGCGGGCCATCGTCCGCACGGCGAGGGCGGGGTCGCGACCGATGGCGGTCTCGGCCGAGAGCATGAGCGCGTCGGTGCCGTCGACCACGGCGTTGGCCACGTCGGTGGCCTCGGCCCGGGTGGGGCGGGCGGCCGACACCATCGACTCGAGCATCTGCGTCGCCGTCACGACCGGGAGACCCCGCGCCGCGCACGCCCGGATGATGCGCTTCTGCAGGTGCGGGACGTCCTCGATCGGGGCGTCGATGCCCAGGTCGCCTCGAGCGACCATGATCCCGTCGGCGACCGTCATCAGCTCGTCGAGGTGCTCGACGGCGGCTCGGGTCTCGATCTTCGCCATCAGGCGGGGGCCGCCGTCGCCGAGCGCCTCCCGCACCCGGCGCAGCTCCTCGGGCCGGCGGACGAACGACACCGCCACCCAGTCCGCGTCCCGCGCGACGTCCTCGATCAGGCGCAGGTCGTGCTCGGTCGGCACCGGGGGTCGCCAGCGGTCGGCCGGCAGGTGGGCGCCGGGACGCCCCTGGAGCCGGCCCCCGGCCTGCACGCGGGTGCGCACGGCGTCGCCCTCGACGGCGACGACCTTGAGCACGACGGTGCCGTCGCCGAGCACGACCGTGGCGCCGGGTTCGGCGACCTGCGCGATGTCCGGCTCGTCGACCTCGATGCGGTCTTCGCCGCTCGGGCCGTCGCCGCCGACGAGGACGACCTCGGCCCCCTCGGCGAGGAACGCGCCGCCCTCGGGGAACGGACCGGTGCGGACCTTGGGGCCCGGGAGGTCGGCGAGCACGCCGACGATCCGGCCCCGCTGCCGGGCCTGGTCCCGCACCATGGCCATGGCGGCCCGGTGCTCCTCGGGCGTGCCGTGGGCCAGGCCGAGGCGGACGACGTCCATGCCCGCGTCGAGCATGTCGCCGATGACGGCGGGCGTGCCCGACGCCGGGCCGAGGGTGGCGACGATCTTCGTGCGGCGCATGGCAGCTCGAGACCCGCGGCCGCCGGGCGGGCGGTGCGCGCCGGGGGCGGGGTGTGCCCAACGATCGCGCAGCGGTCCCCCGGCGTCGACAGGCTTCCGGGCCGCCCCGGTGGGCGACGGGCGACGCCTCGGGTGGAGATCAGGACCGGGGGACCTGGCTCCAGGGCAGGTCCTTGTCGACCCGGACGTCCCCGGGCAGGCCGAGCACCCGCTCGCCGAGGATGTTCTTCATGATCTCGGTCGTGCCGCCCTCGATGGAGTTGGCCCGCGCGCGCAGGAACGCCTGGTGCGGGTTGCTCCACTGGGCGGTCGTGCGGGGGCGGGCCATCGGGTAGCCGGTCGGGTACAGGGCCCCTCGGCGCCCAGGAGGTCGACGGCGCACTCGCTGATCTCCTTGTGCAGCTCGGCCATCGCCAGCTTGCCGATCGAGCCCTCCGGGCCCGGCGTGCCCTTCGCCCGGTTGTGGCTCGCCCGGATGTTGGTCAGGCGCAGGACCTCGGCGCGGATCCACAGCTGCACCACCCGGTCGCGGGTGGCGCCGTCGTGGGGACCGGTCGCCTCGTAGACCTTCATCAGCTCGCCGATGAAGCCGCTGCCCCGCGGCGGGATCTGACCGCCGATCGCGACCCGCTCGTTCATCAGCGTGGTCAGCGACACGCGCCAGCCCTCGCCGACCTCGCCGAGCCGCTCGGCGTCGGGGATCCGGACGTCGGTGAAGTAGACCTCGTTGAACTCGGCCTCACCGGTGATCTGGTACAGCGGCCGCACCTCGACGCCGGGGGCCTGCATGTCGACGACGAAGTAGGTCAGGCCCTTGTGCTTGGGCACGTCGGGGTCGGTGCGGGCGACGAGCAGGCCCCAGCGCGCGACGTGGGCCAGCGTGGTCCACACCTTCTGGCCGTTCACGACCCACTCGTCGCCGTCCCGCACGGCGCGGGTGGCGAGGCTGGCCACGTCGGAGCCGGCGCCCGGCTCGGAGAAGAGCTGGCACCAGACCTCTTCGTTGGTGAACAGCGGGCGCAGGTAGCGGCGCTTCTGCTCCTCCGAGCCGTGGGTGACGATGGTCGGCGCGGCCATGCCGTGGCCGATGGGGTTGAGCGCACCGGCGCGCGGGGCGCCGGCCCGGGCCAGCGTCTCGTTGACCAGCTTCTGCAGGCCCGGCGAGAGGCCGAGGCCACCGTGGCCCTCGGGGAAGTGGACCCAGGCGAGCCCGAGGTCGAACTGGTGGCCGAGGAAGTCGACCGGGTCGGTCGTGCGCGGCGGCCGCTCGTCGAGCAACCGCTCGCACAGCTCGAGCACGCGCCGCTCGTCGTCGGAGCGGGTCTCGGAACCCACGGTGTCGGTCAGCGCCATGGCAGGTCACGCTACTTGACCGTTCGGTCAAGTGCCGAACCCGCGGGCGGCCGCGGCGCGCTCGTCAGTTGAGCCTGGCGCGCATCGCCCGGGCCGCCAGCCGGTCGCGGGCGCCGTCGGGGCCGGGCTCGGCGAGTGCCTCGAGCTCGACGGCGGCGGCGTCGAACCGGCCGTTGGCCGCCAGCATGGCCGCGAGCTGGCGTCGGTCGCGCACGGTGGCCCCGGGGACGAGCACCCGCAGGCACTGCGCCCACAGCGCACCGGCCCGGTCGCCGACACCGACGAAGGAGCGCTGGAGGTTGGTCAGCATGCGGGCGATGATCGCCCGGGGGCCGACCGGCTCCAGGTACCGGGGGTCGAAGGGGGCGCGGGGCCCGTGCAGCACGGCGAAGAGCTTCTCGCAGCCGTCGCGGTCGAGGACGCTCTGGTGGAACGGGTCGACGAACAGGTCCTCGTCGTCCGCGGCGCGCACGAGGAAGTGCCCGGGCATGCCGACGCCCAGCAGCTCGACACCGGCCCGCCGGGCGACCTCGATCAGGACGACCGACAGCGTGATCGGGATGCCGCGGCGTCGGTCGAGCACCACGTCGAGCAGCGAGTTGCGGGGGTTGCCGTAGTCCTCGACGTCGCCGGTGAAGCCGAGGGCGCCGAACAGGTGGGCCGTCACCGCGTCGAGCGTCGGCGCGGCGCACCCGGCCGCGAGCTCGTCGAGGCGGGTGAGCTGGGCATCGAGGTCGAGGTCGGCCCGGGCGTGCGCGGCGATGAGGAAGGCCCCCACGTCCAAGCGGCAACGCTCCTCCGGGCCGCGCACGAGCTCGGCGAACCGGTCGGTGATGTCCACTGCGGCCACGCTACCGGGGCCCGCGCCGGTGACGGCGTGTGGCCGGCCCGCCGTGTGGCGTTTGGCACCGACCGCCCTGCCCACCGCTAGCTTTCCGGGCATGTTCCCCGGTGCACACGCGGAGACCACCCCCGACAAGCCGGCGATCGTGATGGGCGGCTCGGGCCGGGTCGTCACCTACGCCCAGCTCGACGCCGAGGCCAACCGGGTCTCGCGCGTGCTGCGGTCGCTCGGCCTGCAGCCCGGCGACCACGTCGCCTTCTGCCTCGAGAACCACCCGCACTTCCTCGCGCTCGCGTGGGGCGCCCACTACGCCGGCCTCTACTACACGGCGATGAGCTCCCGCCTCACCACCGAGGAGATGGCGTACATCGTCGAGGACTGCGGGGCCCGGGTCTTCGTCACCTCCGCGTACAAGGCCGACCAGGCCGCGGAGCTCGTCGGCCGGCTTCCCGACGGCGTCGCCCTCTACATGCTCGACGGCACCGTCGAGGGCTACGAGCCGTGGGAGGAGGCGCTCGCCGCCCAGCCCCCGACCCCGCTGCCCGAGGACCGGGTCGAGGGCCGGGACATGCTCTACTCCTCCGGCACGACCGGCCGCCCCAAGGGCGTCAAGGCCCCGCTGCCGAACGCGCCGCTCGGCACCGGGGACTCGATCCACCTGCTGGTCACCGGGCTGTTCGGGGCGACGGCGGACAGCGTGTACCTCTCCCCCGCGCCGCTCTACCACGCCGCACCGCTCCGGTTCTGCATGGCCTTCCATCGGGTCGGCGCCACGGTCGTGGTGATGGAGCGCTTCGACCCCGAGGAGGCGCTGGCCCTCATCGAGCGGCACCGGGTCACCCACAGCCAGTGGGTCCCGACGATGTTCATCCGCATGCTCAAGCTCCCCGCCGAGGTGCGCGAGCGCTACGACGTGTCGTCGATGGAGGTGGCCATCCACGCGGCCGCGCCGTGCCCGGTCCCGGCCAAGGAGCAGATGATCGAGTGGTGGGGGCCGGTGCTGCACGAGTACTACGCCGGCACCGAGGGCAACGGCTTCGTCTACTGCAACAGCGAGGACTGGCTGGCCCACAAGGGCACGGTCGGCAAGCCGCTGCTGGGCGAGGTCCACATCCTCGACGACGAGGGCAACGAGCTGCCCCCCGGCGAGCCGGGCACGGTCTACTTCGCCAGCGACGCCGAGTTCTCGTACCACAACGACCCCGAGAAGACGGCGGCCAGCCGCGACCCCAAGGGCCGGGGGTGGACCACCCTCGGCGACGTCGGCTACGTCGACGAGGACGGGTTCCTCTACCTGACCGACCGCAAGGCGTACATGATCATCACCGGGGGTGTGAACGTGTACCCGCAGGAGGCGGAGAACGTCCTCGCCCTCCACCCCAAGGTGATGGACGTCGCGGTCTTCGGCATCCCCCACGAGGAGTTCGGCGAGGAGGTCAAGGCCGTCGTCCAGCCGGTGTCGATGGACGAGGCCGGGCCCGAGCTCGAGCGCGAGCTCATCGCCTACTGCCGCGAGCACCTGGCCGACGTGAAGTGCCCGCGGTCGATCGACTTCCGGGCCGAGCTGCCCCGCCACCCCACCGGCAAGCTCTACAAGCGCCTGCTCAAGGACGAGTACTGGAAGGG
>DATGPY010000303.1:0-8157 GCA_035304465.1 Acidimicrobiales bacterium
AGGCGGTTCTTCAGCATCCAGTCCGGCTCGCCCTTCATCCACGACATCTCGCGGACGATCTCCTCGCTGAGCCCCTTCTGGGGCTTGAAGACGTAGTTCTCCTCGTCGGACCAGCCGAGCTTGTAGCGCCCCAGGTCGAGATCGTCGGCGATGGCCATGGGTGTCCTCCGGGCGGAGCCGTGGGCGGGCGGGATTTCTCCTACGGCGATGGTAGCAATGGGAGGTTCCGGCTCCACCAGCCGGGGACCGGCGCCGGTCGTGCAAACATGGCGTGATGGCCGACCGCCCGCCGCCCGACGACGCGCCCCGGAGCCGGCAACCGAACCGCTCGGCGACCGAGGCCGCGCTGCAGAAGGCCGCGCTCCTGCTGCTCGAGCGCAACGGCGTGCTCGCCGGGCTCAACCTGCGGGAGGTGGCCGACGAGGCCGGCGTCAACCGGGGGCTCGTCTACCACTACTTCGGTTCCCGGCGCGACCTGCTGCGGGCGGCGCTGCGCGCCGACGTCGACGAGCGGATGGCCGACTTCCGCACCGGGCGGGGGCTGCCGGCGCCCGCCCGGTACGAGAGCATGTTCCGCACGATGCTCCACCACCGCCACCGCCAGGCCGCCGTCCTGGCGTCGCTGCTGGTGCTGGACGGCGACCACCACGTGCGGATGGTCCCCGACCCCGACGGCACCCGCGCCCGCCTACGGCGCGACGTCGAGGAGGGCGTGCTCCCGCCCGACGTCGACGAGGAGGGGCTGCACGCGGCGCTCGCCTCGCTGGTCTACGGCTACATGGTGCTGCGCGACCGGCTGGCGGAGGAGCTCGACGTCGACGCCGAGAAGCTCGACGACCGGGTGGCGGTGACCCTCCGCCGCCTCGTGGCGGGCCTGCCCGGCACCGCGGACCGCAACTGATCGGCCGACGTCCGCTCCACCTGCTGCTCCGACGCTTGCGCGCTTTCGCACACGCGCATTAGGTTTCGCAGCAACCTGTTAGCGGTGTGCTAAGCGCCTGCCCGCTCGCGGGCAGCTCGACACTGGAGGGGGAAGAGTGGGCCTTCGACGGACCCGCCGGCCGCGCCTCGCGGCCCGGATGCTGTGGGCGCTGGTCGCCGCCGGCCTGGTGGCCGCCGGCTGCGGCGGAGGTGGCGACGACGACGCGGACGCCGCCGAGCCGACCGGCGCCCGGACGGAGAAGTCCGAGCAGGGCGATCCCGTCTACGGCGGATCGATCACGGTCGGCCTCGAGGCCGAGACCAACAGCTGGCTGCCGGGCGAGGCGAACTTCGCCAACTCGGGCATCACGGTGGCGCTCGCCATCTACGACCCGCTGATGCGACGGGACGCCGACGGCGTCGTGCGGCCCTACCTGGCCGAGTCCATGGAGCCCAACGACGACCTCACCGAGTGGACCCTCACGCTCCGCCCCGGCGTGACCTTCCACGACGGCACGCCGCTCGACGCCCAGGCGCTCAAGACGATCTTCGACGACTACCTGAAGGCGCCGGGCTCCAACCTGGCCGCCGACCTCGAGGACGTCGAGGAGATGGTGATCGTCGACGACCTGACCGTCACCTACCGGCTGGCCCGGCCGAACTCGGCCTTCCCCGACTCGCTGACCCTGGCGGCCGGCTACCCGTTCTCGCCCACCGCCGCGGCCGCGGCCGGTGAGGACGCCGGCGCCCACCCGGTCGGGACCGGGCCGTTCGTGTTCGAGTCCTGGGAGCGCGACAGCCAGCTCGTCGTCAAGAAGAACCCGAACTACTGGCAGGAGGGCCTGCCCTACCTCGACGAGATCGTCTTCCGGCCGATCCCCGACGAGGACACCCGGGTCTCCAGCCTGACCTCGGGCGACATCGACGTCCTGCAGACCCTGCGCCAGGCCACGGTGTCCCGGGTCCGCGAGCTGGACGGCGTCGACAGCTACGAGCAGCTGGGCAACAACACCGGCGTCAACATCTTCAACACCACCGCCCCGCCGCTCGACGACATCCGGGTGCGCCAGGCGCTCGCCCTCGCCATCGACCGCGAGGACGTCATCGAGGTGCTGGGCGGCACCGGCCTCGTTCCCCCGTCGAGCCAGCCCTTCGGCCAGGACGACCCGTACTTCTCCGAGGCGGTCGACGAGGCCTGGCAGGACGCCGACCCCGAGACCGCCCGCGAACTGCTCGAGGAGTACGTCAACGACCCGAACCGGTCGGACGGCAAGGCGCCCGGCGAACCGGTCAGCTTCCGCTACGACTGCCCGCCCGACCCGACGCTCAACGAGCTCTCCCAGCTCTACCAGGCGTTCTGGCAGGCCATCGGCGCCGAGGTCGAGCTCCGGCAGGTCGAGCAGGCCACGCACGTGTCCGAGGCCATGGCCGGTGACTACCAGGCCAAGTGCTTCCGCATGGGTGTCGACCGCGACCCCTACCCCAACCTCAAGAGCGCCTTCACCGAGGGCAGCGCCGCCAACTTCACCCGGTTCACCCATCCGGACGTCGACGCGGCCCTGGAGGAGCTCGCGGCCTCGACCGACATCGACGAGCGCAAGCAGCTCGTCGAGGAGATCATGCTGACGGTCAACGAGCACTACCCGGTGACCTACTCGGGCTCGACCCTCGCCGCCGTCGCCGTGCGGGAGCACGTGAAGAACCTCGACGGCTGGACGTTCCCCGACGGGACGCCGGGCTCGGGCGTGCCGGGCGCGACCGTCATGTGGGGCCACGTCTGGACCACGGAGTAGCGCACGGTGCCGCTCCTCCTGCGCCGGGCGGTGGCGCTCGTCGTCACCCTGCTCGTGGTGTCGTTCCTCACCTTCTGCCTGACCAGCCTGCTGCCGGGCGACCCGGCCGTGCAGATCCTGGGGCCCGAGGCGGCCACCGAGGAGAACGTCGCCGCCGTGCGCGAGGAGCTGCGGCTCGACGACCCGCTGCTCACGCGGTACGTCCACTGGCTGGGCGACGCCGTCACCGGTGACCTCGGCCGGTCGTACCGCACCAACCAGCCGGTCGGCGAGGCGATCGCCGAGCGCCTCCCGGTCACCCTGGAGATCGGGCTCCTGGCGCTGGTGATCGCCCTGGCGGTGGCCATCCCGCTCGGGACGCTCTCGGCGTTCCAAGCGGGTGGCCTCCTCGACCGGGTCATCACCAGCACGACCTTCGGCGTGCTGGCGGTGCCCAGCTTCATGATGGCGATCCTGCTGATCCTCGTCTTCGCCGAGACGCTCCAGTGGCTGCCCGCCACCGGCTGGACCCGGCTGACCGAGGACCCGGTCGAGAACCTGCGCGGCGCGCTGCTGCCCGCGCTGTCGCTCGCCATGGGCGAGCTCGCCGTCTACACCCGCCTGCTGCGATCGGACATGATCACGACCCTCCAGCAGGACTCGATCACCATGGCGCGGGCCAAGGGCCTGCCCACCCGGCGGATCCTGTTCCGGCACGCCCTGCGGCCCAGCTCGTTCTCGCTGATGACCGTCGTCGGCGTGCAGATCGGCACGATCGTCGGCGGCGCCGTCATCGTCGAGACCCTCTTCGCCGTGCCCGGCGTCGGCCGGCTGCTCGTCGACTCGATCTCGCAGCGCGACCTGATGATGGTCCAGGGGGTCGCGCTGGTGATCGCCGCGTCCGTGGTGGTCGTCAACTTCACCGTCGACCTCCTCTACTCGCTGCTCGACCCGAGGATCCGGCATGGCCGCGCTGCAACCGCTTGACGACGCCGTCGTCGCCGACGCCACCGGCGCCGGCGAGGGCGCCCCGGCCGTCGCCGCCACCACCGCCGCCGGTCCCGCCGCCGGCGCCCGGGCCGGGCGCCGCGCCCGGCGCCGCGGCTTCGGCGTCGCCTTCTGGCTGGCGGTGGCCTGGCTCGTGCTCGTGCTCCTCGCCGCCGTGACCGCCGAGTGGCTCCCGCTCGCCGACCCCTACCTGCCGGACGTGTCGGCCAAGCTCGACGGCCCCAGCGCCGAGCACCCGCTCGGCGCCGACGGACTGGGCCGCGACCAGCTCTCCCGCCTCGTCCACGGCGCCCGGGTGTCGGTGACGGTCAGCCTGTCGGCCGTCGGCATCGGCATGCTCGTCGGCGGCGTCCTCGGCACGGCGGTGGGCTACCTGCGGGGCCTGTTCGAGACCGTCGTCATGGCCGTCGTCGACGTCATGCTCGCCTTCCCGTCGCTGGTGCTGCTGCTGGCCGTCCTCGCCTACGTGGGGCGGAGCCTGACGGTCATCTCGCTGCTCATCGGCGTGCTGTCGATCCCCGTCTACACCCGGGTGGCCCGGGCCAACACGCTGGCCGTCGCCCAGCGCGAGTTCGTGCTGGCGGCCTACACGCTGGGCGCCACCCGCCGGCGCATCCTGTTCCGGGAGATCGTCCCCAACGTCGCGCTGTCGGTCCTCGCCTTCGGCCTCGTGGCCATGGGCGTGGTCATCGTGCTGGAGGGGTCGCTGGCGGTCCTCGGCCTCAGCGTCCCGGCGCCCCAGCCCACCTGGGGCGACATGATCGCCACCAGCAAGACCCACCTCGACGATGCCCCCCACGCCGCGCTCATCCCCTCGGCGGCGATGTTCCTCACCGTGCTGTCGCTCAACTTCGTCGGCGACACGCTGCGGCGCCGCCTCGACGTGAAGGACGCCGGCCTGTGACGACGACCGAGCCCTCCTCCGCCCTGCTCCAGGTGCGCGACCTGCGCACGACCTTCGACACGCCCCGCGGCACGGTGGTGGCCGTCGACGGCGTGTCCCTCGACGTCGACCGCGGCGAGACCGTCGGGATCGTCGGCGAGTCCGGTTCGGGCAAGACCGTGCTGTCCCGCTCCGCCCTGGGGCTCGTCACCGCCCGCCACGCCACCGTGACAGGCAGCGTGCGCCTCGAGGGCGAGGAGCTGGTCGGCCGCGGCCCGAAGGAGATGCGCGAGATCTGGGGCGTGCGGGCGGCGATGGTCTTCCAGGACCCGATGACCGCCCTCAACGCCACCATGCGGGTCGGCGACCAGATCACCGAGTCTCTGCGCCACCACCTCGACATGGGACGGCGAGAGGCCCGGGCCACCGCCGTCGCGCTGCTGCGCTCGGTCGGCATCCCCGAGCCCGAGCGGCGCATCCGCGCCTACCCGCACCAGCTCTCCGGCGGCATGCGCCAGCGGGTCACCATCGCCATCGCCCTGGCCTGCGGCCCCCGGCTGCTGGTGGCCGACGAGCCCACCACCGCGCTGGACGTCACCGTCCAGAAGCAGATCCTCGACCTGCTCGACCACCAGCGCCGCGAGCGGGCCATGGGCATGGTGCTCATCACCCACGACCTCGGCGTCGTCGCCGGCCGCACCGACCGGGTGGCGGTCATGTACGCGGGCCGGATCGTCGAGCACGGGCCGACGCGCGCGCTCTTCCACGAGCGCCGGCACCACTACACCGACGGGCTGCTGCGGTGCATCCCCCGGCTGTCCAACCCCGGCCACACCCGCCTGCAGGTCGTCCCCGGCCGCCCGCCGGACCTCGTCGACCTTCCGCCGGGCTGCCCCTTCGCCCCCCGGTGCCCGGCCGCCCAGGACCGCTGCCGGGAGGAGACCCCGACGCTGACCGACGTCGGCGGCGGCCACCAGCACGCCTGCTTCTTCCCCGTCGGCACGCCCGAGGGCGAGGAGGCCCTGGCCCGCAACCGCAGCCAGGACGGGACGAACCGGACCACGGAGGTGGCGGTCTGATGGCCGGCAGCGGCACCGCCGCCCTGCGGCGGCGCGACGACGTCCTGCTCACCGTCGAGCACCTGGTCGTCGAGTTCCCGGTCGGGCGCGGGGCCCGGGTCCGGGCCGTGTCCGACGTGACCTTCGACGTCGCCCGCGGCGAGACGCTCGGCCTCGTCGGCGAGTCCGGCTGCGGGAAGTCGACCACCGCCCGGGCGATCATGCACGCACCCCGCCCCACGTCCGGGCGGGTGGTCTTCGACGGGCGCGACCTCGGGCGCCTCGGCAACGAGGAGCTGCGCCGGGTCCGGCCCGAGATGCAGATGATCTTCCAGGACCCGATCTCGTCGCTGAACCCTCGTCGGCGAATCGTCGACATCGTGCGCGAGGGCCTGGACATCTGGGGGCGGACCGAGGGCGCCGACCGGCGCGTCGCCGAGATCCTGCGCGACGTCGGCATCGACCCGGAGACCGCGGGCCGGCGACGGCCGCACGAGTTCTCCGGCGGCCAGTGCCAGCGCATCTCGATCGCCCGGGCGCTGGCGCTGGAGCCGAAGCTGCTCATCTGCGACGAGCCGGTCTCGGCGCTCGACGTGTCGGTGCAGGCCCAGATCCTCAACCTGCTCGAGGACCTGAAGGCGGCGCACCACCTCACGATGCTGTTCATCGCCCACGACCTGGCCGTGGTGAAGAACATCAGCGACCGGGTCGCGGTCATGTACCTCGGCAAGCTCTGCGAGGTGGGCCCGGCCGACGACCTCTACGCCCGGCCCGCGCACCCCTACACGGCGGCGCTGCTGGAGGCCGTCCCCGAGCCCGACCCCGACGTCCCGGTGCCGGAGACCGCGCTCGCCGGCGACCTGCCCTCGCCGCTGGCGCCGCCGTCGGGCTGCCGCTTCCGCACCCGCTGCCCCCGCGCCGAGGAGCGGTGCGCGCTCGAGGAGCCGCAGCTGCGCCCGCTGCTCACCGGAGACGGGGGCGGCCCCGACGCCGAGCACGTCGTCGCCTGCCACTTCCCGCTGGTGCCCGCGGCCGAGCCGGCGGGCGGCGGCGCCGAGCCGGTCGACACCGCCGCGCCATGACCTGACAGGTCATCGCCCCGGCGCGGGTCGGGGGCGCACGATGGGCCGGGTGGCGGCCGGCGCCGCCCGCAAGGAGGTCCCCATGCCCGCGTACGCCCTCGCACACCTGCGGACCCCGCAGATCAACGACGAGGTCCTCACCTACATCGAGCGGATCCAGGCGACGATGGCCCCCTACGGCGGGCGGTTCCTCGTCCACGGCGCCGAGGTCGAGGTGGTGGAGGACGACTGGCCCGGCACGGTCGTGATCATCGAGTTCCCCGACGTCGCCTCGGCGCGGGCCTGGTACGCCTCGGACGACTACCAGGCGATCCTGCCGCTGCGCACCCGCAACATCGACGGCGCGGCGATCATCGTCGACGGCGTGCCGCCCGGCTACGAGGCGTCGGCCACCGCCGCCCGCCTGCGGGAGGCGGCTCGGGCTCAGTGATCCGCCGCCCCGGCGCCGGTTCCGGCCACCCAGGTCTCGTACAGGGCGGTGTAGGCACCACCCCGGGCCACGAGCTCGTCGTGGGTGCCCACCTCCACCAGCTCGCCGCCGGCGACGACGCCCACGAGGTCGGCCCGCTCGGCGGTCGAGAGGCGGTGGGCGATGACCACGACCGTGCGCCCCTCCATCAGGCGGTCCACCGCCGCCTCGACGAGCGCCTCGGTGCCGGGGTCGAGGCTGGAGGTCGCCTCGTCGAGCACGAGCACCGCCGGGTCGGCCAGCGCGGCCCGAGCCAGCGAGACGAGCTGCTTCTCGCCGGCGGAGAGGCGGCTGCCCCGTTCGCGCACCTCGGTGTCGAGGCCGTCGGGGAGCGCCGCGAAGCGGTCGTGGGCCCCGACGGCCCGCAGCGCGTCGTCGACCTCGGCGTCGGTGGCGTCGGCCCGGGCCAGGCGGACGTTGTCCCGGATCGTGCCGTTGAACAGGAAGCCCTCCTGGGGGATGACCACGATGCGGCCCCGCAGCGACGACAGCGTGGCGTCCCGCAGGTCGACGCCCCCGAACCGCACGCGCCCCTCGGTGGGGTCGTAGAGCCGGGCGATCAGCTTGGCCAGCGTCGACTTGCCGGCGCCGGTGGGCCCGACGAGCGCGAGGCGGGCGCCGGCCGGGATCCGCAGCGAGACGTCCCGCAGCACACTCGGCCCGTCCCCGTAGGCGAACGACACCCGCTCGACCTCGACGTCGCCGGTGTCGGGCAGGTCCACCGCACCGGGTCGCTCGTCGACGTCGACCGGCGTGTCGAGCAGCTCGTAGAGCTTCTGGAGGCCGGCGCCGGCCGACTGGACCATGTTGAACAGCTGGCTGAGCTGCTGCACCGGCTCGAACAGGTTGGACAGCGTGAGCACGAAGAACGCGACGGTGCCGACGGTCAGCGAGCCCTGGTGCACCCACCAGCCGCCGACGCCGACGGCCAGCGCCGTGGTCCCCCACCCCGCCAGCTCGATGA
>DATGPY010000304.1:0-7071 GCA_035304465.1 Acidimicrobiales bacterium
CACCTCCACTTCGAGATCCACCCGGGCGGCGGCGCCGCCATCAACCCCTACCCGGCCACCTACGAGGCCTGCTTCGGCGGCGGCTGACCGCCGGACGGGCCGGCACGGCCGGTGCGATGTCACCGACCGCGCCTACCCTGCGGGGCATGAGCGGCACGGTCGACCTGGACGCCCTCGCGGCGCACGTGCGCGAGCTCGGGCCCGCCGCCTACCTGGTCAGCGTCGGTGACGGCCCGGCGCCCCACGTCGTCTCGGTCGAGGCGCGGTTCGAGGACGGGGCCCTCCGGGCGGCGGTCGGCCGGCACACGGCCGCGAACCTGGCGCAGCGGCCGGCGGCCACCTTCGTCTGGCCGCCGGCGGGGGGCGACCACAGCCTGATCGTCGACGGCACCGCGACGGTCGACCGGGACGGCGGGGTCGTCGCCGTCCGCCCGACCCGGGCCGTTCTGCACCGGGTGGCGGGCGCGCCCGCCGAGGTGCCCAGCTGCATCGCCCTCGAGCGCAGCTGACCGCTGCGACGTCGCCGCCGTGACCGGCTGACTATGGTTGCCGGTCAATGGGGATGGGCCCGGGGAGGACATCGGGGCCTCGTCGCGTCAGCGGTCGGCTGGGGGCCGCGGTCGTCGCCGCGGCGGCCGGCGCGGCCGTTGCCGTCGCGGCCGGACATCGACGCCGGCGGGCACGCGCCATCGCGCCGGCCGACGCCGTCGCGGGGCTGCCCGAGGAACTGGTCGGCCCGTCCGCGCCCGGCGCGCCGGCGGCCGATCCGGAGCCCACCGCCGACGGCCCGGACGTCGCGATCGACGAGCCGGAGGTGACCGCCGACGACCGGGACGTCGCGATCGACACCCCCGAGGTCACCGCCGGCGGCGCGGACGTCATCGCCGACCCGTCGCCACCGGTGGAGGTCCCCACGGGCACCACGTACCCACCGGACGAGCCGCCCACGACCGAGGGGGCCGGGGCGCCGGGCCGGCCCGCGCGACGGGTGTGGCCGGTCGCCGTCGCCGCGCTGGCGCTGGTGGCGGGCGGTGCCGGGTTGGCCGTGCTCGGCGGCTCGGGCGACCAGGACCGGCAGGCCGAGGCGACGGCCGACGCGGGCGAGACCGCGGCGTCGTCGACCACGACGACCACCGCCCCGGTGCCGACCGACCTCGTCCTCGCCGACGCCGCCGACCGGCTGGTCGCCGCGGGGTCGTTCCGCTACTCGGGCACGATCGACGCCACCGACGTCAGCCGGGCCCGCCCCATGCTGTGGCTGACCGTCCGGACCACGGTCACCGGCGAGGTGTCGACCGCCCTCGGCCGGTCCCACGAGGTGGCGACCGCCGACGACGGCCGCCTGTCCGAGACCGTGACCGCCGGCCCGGAGGTCTGGGGGCGCCGGGCGGACGGCCCCGAGGAGCTGGCCGCCGAGCCCTTCGAACGGGTGTGGGCCCTCTCCGGCGGCGACCCCGCCACCCGCGGCCTGGCGCTGCTGCCCACGTGGCTGGCGGCCGCGGTCGACCCCGTCGAGCTGGCGCCCGACGTCCTGGGCCGTCGCCAGGTGCAGGCGACCCTGCCCGCCGAGGTGCTGGGCGTCGTCGACCGCACCAGCGCCCCGGTCGACGCGACGCTCCTGCTGGTGCTCGACGAGGACGGCGACCCGGCCCGCGTCGAGATCACCTCGACGACCGAGGAGCCGTGGTTCCACGTGGCCGTCGACCTGACCGGGCTCGGCGACCCGGTCGCCATCGAACCGCCGCCGGGCGCGTGACCGCCCTGCGGCCGGGCCGCCGGGGCGGCGCCGGGACGCAGGGCGGTGCGGCGGGGCCGTCGGGCGCCTACAGCGGGATGCCGTAGTCGCGACAGTCGGGCTGGAAGCCCGGCACGTCGGGGCCGAGCTCGTTCAGCACGTTCTGGATCGCCGGCCCGTCGAAGGAGATCCCGATGTGACCCACCGGGTCGTCCGGGCACTGGTCCTGGATCAGGATGTTCTCGACGTTCGGCCCGTCGAGGAACGCCTGCGTGTAGGGCGTGACCACGATGTCGTGCCGGGTGGCGATGACCGTGTACTCGGGGCCGGGGACGGTGTCGCCGTCGCCGAAGAGGTCCTGCTGGAACGAGGAGCCGATCTCCTGCTGCACGAGCGACGGGGCGAGGACCCCGGCGAAGGCGTTGAACAGGCCGAGCAGGTTGAGCGCCTCGCCGATCTCGGTCAGCCCGCTGAGCGTCGTGCCGTGGTTGCTCGGCGCCAGCGCGACGAACTTGTGGACCTTCGACGCGCCGCCCAGCCGCTCGATGTAGTAGTGCGGCATCATCCCGCCCTGCGAGTGGCCGACGATGTCGACCTTCGACGCACCGGTGGTGAGGCGCACGAGCTCCACGAAGGCGGCCAGCTCCCGGGCCGAGCTCCGGATGTCGCCCAGCCCGGGGAACCGGCCGTTCAACGACAGGGCGTTCTCGCCGTAGGTGAGCGTGTAGACGCAGTAGCCGGCGTTGCGGAGCGTCGGTGCGATCGCCGCCCAGTTCAGGGCCGGCGCCTCGATGGTCCCGTGCACGAGCACGACCGGCCGGGGGTGTGCGGCGGTGGGCCGGCAGAACCAGTTGTTGGCGCCGGGCACGACCCGCGGCGCGACGAGCGTGTTGGCGATGCCGGTCTCGATGGTGCCGACCGGGACCGGGCGGGCACCGCCCGAGGGCACCGCCGCGGCGATCAGGCAGGTGACGGCAGCGAGCGCAGCGGCCAGCAGCCGCCTCGGCCGGTGCCGGCGGGTGCGGTGACGTGCTGTGGCGCGCGGCGCCGGGCGGACGAGTGGGTGCGACATCCGTTTCCCCCTCCCAGACGAGTGTCGGGAGGTTCTCTATTCACCGATCCGTCAATATGTCAAGCCTCAACCGTCGGAGGCGACGGGAGAGGTCCCGTCCTGCTGACCGGGCACGGCGGCCACCCGCGTCGGGGGCGCCGCGCCGCGTGGGCGTGGTAGCTTGCGGCGGTCCGCTGGGCACCGGGTGGGGTCGGGGCACCGGCCGGGGACGCCGACACCTCCGGGGGGACGGAGATGAGCGCAGCACCCACTGTCGACACGGCGGGCGGCGACCGCGCCCGCCGACAGGGCGGACGGGCCCGCCTGGGCCCGCGCCTGCCGACGTGGGTGCCGGTCGCCGCCGCCGTGCTCGCCGGCGCCGCGCTGTCGCTGCCCCGCATCGGGGTCCGCTCGCTGTGGCTCGACGAGGCCTACACCGTCGGCGCCACCGCCGAGCTGCTCGACACCTGGCGGGCCACCGGCGGCACCCAGGCGCTCTACTACGCCCTCGTCTGGCCGGTGGCGCAGGTGACCACCGACCCCGGCTGGCTCCGCCTGCCATCCGCGCTGTTCGGCCTCGCCGCCGTGGTCGCCGTCCACCACGTCGGCCGTCGCCTGGGCGGGCGGGCCGTGGGCGTGCTGACCGCGGCCGGCCTGGCCCTGTCCTGGGGCCTCGCCCGCTACTCCGTCGAGGCCCGGTCCTACACGCTCGCCCTGCTCCTCGTGTCGCTCAGCTGGCTGGCGCTCGTCGCCGCGGTTCAGGCCGGCGACGACGAGGCCGGCGCCCGCCGCTGGTGGCGCACCTACTTCGTGGCCGTGGCGCTGGTGCCGCTGGCCCACGGCCTGGCCACGCTCAACTACCTGGCCCAGCTCGCCGCCCTGGCCCTGGCGCCCGGCGACGGCCCCCGGTCGGTGCGGCGGGCGTCGCGCGTCGCACCGCTGCTGGCCGGCGAGCTGGCGGTCCTCTTCCTCCTCGGGGCGGCGGAGGTCGGCGACTGGGTCCCGCCGCTCAGCCTCGGCCAGCTGCGGGCGATCAAGCACCTCCTGCTCGGCCACGGGCCGCCGGGGACGGTGCTCGGCGTCCTCGCCGCGCTGGCCGTCCTCGACGTCGTGGTGCGGTACCTGCGCCGGCGGGACCGCGAGTCGTGGCTGCAGCTCCTGCCCGCCTTCTGGGCCCTGGGCCCGCCGGCCGTCGTCGTGGCCATCTCGCTCGTCCGGCCCTACGCCGCCGCGCGCTACGTGTTCCCGTCGCTGCCGGGCTTCCTGCTGCTCATCGCCGGGCTGCTCGTCCGGCACCTGGCCACGACCCGGCGGGCCGCGCTCGCCGGCGTCCTGCTCGCCCCGCTGCTGCTCGTCGACCAGCGGCACGTGACGACGAACGGCATCGAGGCGTGGCGCGAGCTGACCGCCTGCATCGCCGCCAACGCCGAGCCGGGCGACCGCCTCCTCACGGCCGCCGCGCACCGCTCGCCGCTCGACTACTACTGGCCCGACCACCCCGAGCTCGCCGGCGTCGAGCCGCTGTCCCCGCCGGAGCCCCTGGGCGAGGTGCGCCGGCTCTACGACTCCCTCACGCCCGAGCACGGGGACATCGTCGAGATCATGCTCGAGGACCCGACCGGGTCGGTCTGGTTCGTCGACCGGGGCGAGTTCGGGCGCGCCGCGATCGCCGGGCTGGCCTTCGACGCGGAGCTCATGCGCTCGTACCGGATCGCCGAACCGCCGTGGCACTTCGAGGGGTACCTCGTGCTCGCCCGCCTCGACCCGGTGGGCAGCGACCGCCCCCGGCAGGTCGCGCCCTGCGACACGGTCCCCCGCCCGGACGACGGCGGGTAGGCGGCGGCCGACCGGCGCCCGACGGCGCGGTGCCCGGCCGTCGTCAGCTGGTCATGCCGCCCAGGCCGACGAGGCCCCGGGCCAGCTCGATCTCGCCCATGTGGCGCAGGCCGTGCTGGTAGATCCAGCACTCCAGGGCGTCCAGCACGGTGATGCCCCGCTCGCCGGCCACGCGGGCGCTGAAGGTGTCGGCGAGGGTCGGCGGCAGGGGGTGGGGGACGAGCACCCGGTCGAGCTCGGCCGGGTCGAGCTGGTCGAGCCACCGCTCGGTGCGACCGAACACCGCCCGCTGGTACTCGCCGAACGCCTCGTAGTCGCCGATGCGCTGGTGGACCATCTCGTCGACGGGGCGCTCCTTGCCGTGGTCGTCGATGGCCATGCGCACCCGGGCCTGCCACTCGGCGTTCCACAGCACCGGTTCGCCGCTGATGACCGCGAACGAGACGTCCTGCATGTTCGTGTAGTGGAACAGCGAGAAGGCGATGGGCAGGACGCCCGGCCGCTCGAAGTGGTTGACGTGCTCCGGGCCCATCGTCGCCAGCGCGTCCGCGTACAGCGAGTGCATCGCCCGCATGCGCCGGCGGAGCGAGTCGAGCGCCAGGCTGCCGTCCGTGGTCGCCGCCATGCCGGCACCGTAGGTATTGTCATCCGACATGTCAATAGTTTAGGGTCACCGGCGTGAGCCGAGCGGCCGTGCCGACACCGACCACCGCCCCGCCGACCGACGGGCGCGCCCGGCGACGCGAGCGCAACCGGGAGGCGGTGGTGGCCGCGCTCCTCGAGCTCTACCGGGAGGGCCGCCTCCAGCCCTCGGCCGACGAGGTGGCGGAGCGGGCCGGCGTCTCCGTCCGGTCGGTGTTCCGCTACTTCGACGACACCGAGGCCATGGTCCGGGCCGGCATCACCCGCCAGCAGCAGCACCTCGCCCCGCTGTACGCGCTCGAGGTGCCCGCGGGCGCCCCCTTCACCGAGCGCCTGCGGCGCTTCGTCGACGCCCGGACCCGGCTGCTCGCCGGCATGGGCCCGGTGGGCCGAGTGGCCCGGGCCCTCGCCATCCGCCAGCCGCTCGTGGAGGCCGAGCTGGCCCGCATCCGGCAACGCCTCCGGGACCAGCTCACCGAGGTCTTCGCCCCCGAGCTCGCGACGCTGCCGCCCGCCGAGCGCACCGCAGCGGTGGCGGCGGCCGACGTCGCCAGCTCGTGGGAGGCGTACCACCTGATGACCGAGGACCAGGGCCTGACGCCCGACCAGGCCGCCGACGCCATGGCCCGCGCGCTCGCCCGCCTGCTCGCGCCGGGGAACGAGCGCTGATGCGGGGCTCCGAGCGGCGCGAGGTGGTCGTCGGCGTCCCCGCCGACGCGGCCTGGCAGGTCGTCGGCCGGCCCGAGCTGCTGCACCACTGGTTCCCCGGCATCGTCGACTGCCGGGTCGAGGGCGACCGCCGCACGGTCACGCTCGGCACCGGGCTCGAGCTGCACGAGCGCATCCTCACCGACGACCCGCTGCAGCGCCGCTTCCAGTACCGCATCGAGGGCGGCATGTTCCGCGAGCACCTGGCCACGATCGACGTCATCCCCCTGGACGCCGACCGGTGCCTGGTCACCTACGCCACCGACGCCGACCCGGCCGCGATGGCCGTCGTCATCGGCGGCGCGATGGCCGGTGCGCTGGCCGAGCTGCGCCGCCTGCTCGAGGGAGGGGAGGCCCCGTGGGCCGCAAGATCCTGTTCGTGACCACCGACCAGCAGCGCTACGACACCCTCGGCTGCAACGGCGCCGCCGTCGGCCGGACGCCGGTGCTCGACCGCCTCGCCGCCGAGGGCGTCCGGTACACGCGCGCCGTGCCGCAGTCGGTGGTCTGCATGCCGTCGCGGGCCACGATGCTCACCGGCCAGCACCCCGAGACCCACGGCGTGTGGATGAACGGCGTCGCCCTCCCCGTCGACGCCCCGTCGGTCGCCGCCGTGCTGCACCGCGCCGGGTACCGCACGGCGCTCATCGGCAAGCCGCACTTCGAGCCGTTCCTCGACCCCTTCGGCCGCTTCGTCGAGAACGGGCTCGCCGGTACCGGCCAGCCGACCGCCACCTCGCCCTGGGCCGACGGCACGACCGGGCCGCACCGCGGCTTCGAGCACCTGGAGTTCGCCACCCACACGCCGATGGGGCCGCTCCACTACGCCCGCTGGCTGCGCGAGCACCACCCCGAGGCGGTGGGCGGCTTCTACGCCGTCCTCGACGCGGAGCTCGAGGTCAACGCCGAGGGCGGCGGGGCCACCGGCGCGCCGCAGGTCAAGGACAACCCCATCCCACGGGAGTGGTACCACACCGACTGGGTCGCGGACCGCACGATCGCCTGGCTCGACGGCCTCGGCGACGACGAGGACTGGTTCTGCTGGATGAGCTTCCCCGACCCGCACCACCCGTGGGACCCGCCGGCCTCGGAGATGCGC
>DATGPY010000305.1:0-12275 GCA_035304465.1 Acidimicrobiales bacterium
AGACGAACATCGCCAGGAAGAAGACCCAGAGCGCTGTCCAGATCATGTCCCCCAGCCCCACCTCGGCGATGAGCATGGCGATGACCTCCTGACGCCGTCGGCCGGGGCGGTCGCCCGGTGACTACCACTCACGGTACACGCGCTGCCACATCAGGTCACGGGTGGGGCCGCGGTCGGTCCATGTGTCGCTATCCGCATTGACAGTATTAGGGCCACCTAACAAGACTCCGGGCATGCGACAGCGCCGTGCCACCCTCGCCCTCGCCCTGCTCCTCGGCCTCGGTGTCGTCGCCGCCTGCGGCGACGACGGCGGGGGCGACGAGGCGGAGGGCGCGCCTGCAGGTGACGGGTTCCCCGTCGTCATCGAGCACAGGTACGGGACGACCGAGATCCCGGCGCGGCCCGAGCGGGTCGTCGCCGCGGGGTTCAACGACGCCGACTACGCGCTGGCCTTCGGCGTCGTCCCGGTGGGCGTCCGGGACTTCATCGGCGAGTACCGGGAGGAGACCCGCCCGTGGGCCCAGGAGGCCCTCGGGGGCGCGGACCCGGTCAAGGTCTCGGACGACGACGGCGTGCTGAACCTCGAGGCGGTCGCGGCGGCCGAGCCCGACCTCATCCTCGCCTACTCGTACCTGGAGGAGGACGAGTACGAGGCGCTCTCGGCCATCGCGCCCACCGTCGTCGAGCCCGAGGAAGGCACCCTCTGGCAGCAACACACCCTCGACGTCGGCCGGGCGCTCGGTCAGCCGGAGCGGGCCGAGGAGCTGGTCGCGGCGGTCGAGGAGCGCTTCGCCGAGGCCCGGCGCGCGCACCCCGAGCTCGAGGGCACGACCGTCGCCGTCCAGTTCGGTCACGACCCGTCCGGCTATTACCTGCTCGAGCCCGACGACCCCCGGGTCGGGCTGTTCACGTCGCTCGGCTTCGAGCTGCCCGAGACGACCGGGGAGATCAGCAAGGAGAACGTCGAGCTGCTCGACCAGGACCTGATCGTCGTGGTGGGTGCCGAGGAGGACGACCTCGCGGCCGACGAGCTGTTCCAGCAGCTCGACGCCGTCCGCGAGGGCCGGGTCGTCTACACGGGCGGGTTCGACACCGACTTCGCCGGTGCGCTGGGCTTCGACAGCCCGCTGAGCCTCCCGTACGCCGTCGACCTGATTGTGCCGCAGCTCGCCGAGGCGCTGGCCCGGTAGGGGAGCCCGGGCCCCGACCGATGAGTTCGGGGCGCCGGGGCCGTCCCACCTCCGCGACGTCCGCACGACCCGAGGATGGTGACGGCATGGGACGGCTCATCGTGACGGAGTTCACCACGCTCGACGGGGTGGCCCAGGCCCCCGGGGCCCCCGACGAGGACCG
This sequence comes from Acidimicrobiales bacterium, assembly GCA_035304465.1. Classification (GTDB taxonomy): domain Bacteria; phylum Actinomycetota; class Acidimicrobiia; order Acidimicrobiales; family VFJN01; genus ZC4RG19. The sequence continues at coordinate 1,354 of DATGPY010000305.1, forward strand.
CGACGGCGGCTTCGACCACGGCGGCTGGCAGGCGCCCTACGTCGACGAGGCGGTCGTCGGCGACATGTTCGCCTCGGCACGGGCGATGGACGCCCTGCTGCTCGGGCGCACGACCTATGAGATCTTCGCCGACTACTGGCCGACCGCACCGGCGGACGTGCCCTTCACCACGCTCCTCGACGAGGTGCCCCGGTACGTCGCCAGCCGCACGCTGGCCGCGCCGCTCCGCTGGGACGGCACGAACCTGCTCGAGGGCGACCTGGCCGAGAGCGTCCCTGCGCTGACGGCGCGGTACGGGGAGGTGCACGTCATCGGCAGCCTCGACCTGGTCCAGTCGCTCCTGCGCCTGGGCCTCGTCGACCGGCTGGACCTGTGGGTCCACCCGCTGGTGCTCGGCACCGGGAAGCGGGTCTTCGCCGAGGGCGCACCGCCGGCCGCCCTGCGCCTCACCCGGACGGCGACCTACCCCAGCGGCGCGCTCCACCTGCGCTACGAGCCCGCCGGCACCCCGACCTACGGCACGATCGGCGAGTGAGGGCCGCGGCGAGCCCGTCGGCCCCGAGCGGGTGCGGGCACCGGCGGGGGAGGAGCCGGTGCGGTCAGCCGATCGTCAGCGACGTGCGGATGCCCCGGCGCCGGCGGAGGTTGTCGACGGCCGCGTCGACCTCGTCGAGCGGGTAGCGGTCGGTGATCATGCCGCTGAGGTCGAGTCGACCGGCCCGGGCCAGCGCGAGCAGTCGGGGGATGTCGCGGTGGGCGTTGACGCTGCCGAGCAGGCAGCCGAGGAGCCGCTTCTCCGTCGTGGTGAAGGCGGCGGCGATCGGGATGGTGATGCCCTGGTCGATCGGCGCCGCGCCGACGCCGACCACCGTGCCACCGGGCCGCACCGCGTCGATCCCCCGCTCGATCAGCGCTGCGACGCCCGCCGCCTCGAAGCAGTAGTCCATGCCGACCGACGTGAGGTCCATGGCGAACGCGGTGACGTCGACCTCGTCGGGGTCGACGACGTGGGTCGCGCCGAACCGCCGCGCCGCCTCGCGCCGCTCGGCCACCGGGTCGGCGACCGCGATCACGGAGGCGCCCGCCAGCCGGGCGCCCTGCACGACCGCGATGCCGATGCCGCCGGCGCCGAGCACCAGCACGGTGGCGCCCTCCTCGACGCGGGCGGTCTCCAGCACCGCGCCGACCCCGGTCTGGACCGCGCAGCCGATGACGCACGCCTCGGCCAGGTCGACGTCCTCGTCGACCTTCACGGCGCCCTCCTGGGGCACGACGACGCGCTCGGCCCACCCTCCGACGCCGAGGCCCCGGTGGACCGGGGCGCCGTCGCGGCTCAGCGGGGTGGTGCCGTCGGGCCGGGTGGAGGTGAACAGGGCCGAGGAGTACTCGGCGCACAGCGTCGGGTTGCCCCGGGTGCAGAAGTAGCAGCGGCCGCAGGAGGGCAGGGGCGTGAGCACGACCTTGTCGCCAGCCTGCAGCCGCTCGACCCCGGGCCCGGTGGCCTCGACGACGCCCGCCGCCTCGTGGCCCAGGACGACCGGGACCGGCATCGGGAGGGCGCCGTCGACCACCGACAGGTCGGAGTGGCACACCCCGCAGTCGGTGACCCGCACGAGCACCTCGCCCGCCCGGGGCTCCTCGAGGTCGACCTCGCCGACCGCGAGGTCACCCACCGCCTCCAACACCGCTGCACGGATCGCTGACATGGGCCGGGACGCTACCGGACACCGGCGCGGCGCCGGGCCGGCGCCGCGCCGGTCACCGGGCCGCCGGTCGGACGATCGGGTACCGGTGCTCGAACCTCGCCCGGTACGCGGCGAGGCGGGGCTGGCGACAGGCGGTGGGCGCCACCCGCCCTGGCCTGGTGTCCGTGGCCCTCGCGGCGAGCCACTAGCGTCGTCGGCCATGGGTTCGTTCCTCCTGGCCTGGCGGGAGGCGCGCCGGGCCAAGGGGCGCTTCGGGCTCCTCACCGGTGCGGTCACCGTCCTGGTCTTCCTCGTCGTCTTCCAGCAGGCCGTGCTCGACGGCCTGGTGACGGAGTTCGTCGGCGCCATCCGGAACCAGTCGGCCGACGTGCTCGTCTACGGCGAGGACGCCCGCCTCAACCTGCAGGGCAGCGTGGTGCCGCCGGCCGCCCCCGAGGAGGTGGCGGCCGTCGAGGGCGTCGCCCGGGCCGAGCCGCTGGGCGTGGCGGCCGTGACCGTCGAGGCCGGCGGCGAGCTGACCGACGCCACGCTCTTCGGCCACGTCCTCGAGGGCCCGGGCGCCCCCGTCGAGATCGAGGAGGGGCGCCGTCCCGAGCGCGACGGCGAGGCCGTCGCCAGCGCGTCGGCCGCCGACGACGGCTTCGGCGTGGGCGACGTCGTGGTCGTCCAGCCGGGCGGCGAGCGCATCGAGATCGTCGGCACGGCCCGGGAGACGAGCTTCAGCGTCACGCCGACGCTGTTCGCCTCCTACGCCACCTACGAGGCGGTCCAGCTCTCGGTCAACCCCGACGCGCCCGCGGTCGTCCCCTCGGCCGTCGCCGTCGAGGTCGCCGACGGCGCCGACGCGGCGGCGGTGGCCGAGCGCATCACCGCCGAGGTCGGCGGGGTGGAGGCGGCGACCCGCGACCGGGCGGCCGACGAGGCGCCGGGCGTCGAGTCGGTCGACCAGTCGCTCAGCATCGTGCTGCTGCTCACCTACGTCGTCGTGACGATCGTGATCGGCTTCTTCTTCCTCATCCTCACCGTTCAGAAGCAGCCCACGCTCACGCTGCTGCGTGCGGTCGGGGCGCCGGCCCGGTCGCTGGTGGCCGCGCTCGGCATGCAGGTCCTGCTGGTGGTGGGCGGGGGCCTCGTGCTCGGGGCCGCGCTGGCGGCGCTGGCGCTGCGGGTCGCCAGCATCGGCATCGAGGCGGGCGTGGCCCCGACGTCGCTGGCCGTGACCGCCGTCGTCGTCGCCGTCCTCGCCCTGGCGGCCTGCGTCGGCGCGGCCCGCCGGATCACCCGCCTCGACCCCGTGTGGGCGACGTTGCCGGGGGCGACGCCGCGATGAGCCTGGCCTGGCGGGAGCTCGTGCGCCGGCCCGGCCGCTTCGCGGTCGCCGGCGGCGCCCTCACGCTCCTCGTCGTGCTGCTGCTCCTGCTCGGCGGGCTGCTCGACGGCCTGTACCTCGGCAGCACCGGTGCCATCCGGGCCCAGCGGGCCGACGTGTTCGTGTACTCGGCGACGGCGCGCGACTCGATCGTCCGCTCCCGCATCGAGCCCGACCTGCGGGAGCAGGTCGAGCGGGTCGACGGCGTGGAGGCGACGGGCGGGCTCGGCGTCGCAATGCTCGGCGCCACCGTCGAGGGCGACGACGACGTGCTGGACGTCGCGGTGACCGGCTACGAGCTGGCCCCCGAGGGGGTGCCCGAGCCGCCGGCGCCGGGCACCGGCTACGCCGACGAGCGGCTGCGGGCCGACGGCGTCCGGGTGGGCGACGTGCTGGATGTCGGGCCCGCCGGCGTGCCGGTCGAGGTCGTCGACTTCGTCTCCGACACGAGCTACCTGCAGCAGGGCGCGCTGTGGGTCGAGCCGGGGACCTGGCGGACGATCCAGACCGAGTCCCGGCCCGACGCCGCGGTGGCCGACGGCGTCTTCCAGGTGGTTCTCGTCGTGGCCGGCGAGGGGGTCGACGCCGGCGAGCTCGCCGACCGCATCGACGAGGCGACCGCAGGGGCGACCAGCTCGCTCACCCGCGACGAGGCCGTCCTGTCGCTGCCGGGCATCCGCCAGCAGAACAGCGTGTTCACCGCCCTCATCGGCGTGACGCTGTTCGTCGCCGGCCTGGTGGCGGCGCTGTTCTTCGCCCTGGTCACCCTCGAGCGCACCTCCCTCTACGCCACGCTCAAGGCGCTCGGCGCGCCGTCCAGCCGCCTCGCCCTGGGCGTCGTGCTGCAGTCGGTGGTGGTGGCGCTGGGGGCCGTCGTGCTCGGCGGCACCATCACCGTCGCCCTGGCGCAGGTGATCCCCGACGCGGTCCCGGTGCAGGTCGAGCCGTCACGGGTGGTCACCAGCAGCCTGCTGGTGCTCGTGACCGCGGCCGTCGGGGCCCTGGTGTCGCTCCGCCGCATCGTCCGCATCGATCCGGCCACCGCGATCAGCTGAGAGGACTCGAGGACACAGCCATGCCCGCGCTCGTGATGGAAGGGGTCCGCAAGGTCTACCGGTCGGGTGACGAGGAGGTCGTCGCGCTCGACCACGCGGACCTCGTGGTCGGCGACGACGAGATGGTCACCCTCCTCGGACCGTCGGGGTCGGGGAAGACGACGCTGCTGTCGATCGCCGGCGGCCTCCTCACGCCGACCGAGGGCAGGGTCGTCGTCGGCGACCAGGTGGTCAGCGACCTCGACCCCCGGCAGCTGACGGCGTTCCGGCAGCGCCAGGTCGGCTTCGTGTTCCAGTCGGTCAACCTCGTACCGTTCCTGACCGCCCGGGAGAACCTCACCGTCGTCGGCGAGCTCGCCGGGCGGCCGCGGCGGGAGACGGGGGAGCAGGCCGACCGGCTGCTCGAGGAGCTCGGGCTGGCCCACCGGGCCGGCAACCTGGCCACCGACCTGTCCGGCGGCGAGCGCCAGCGGGTGGCGATCGGCCGTGCGCTGATGAACGACCCCAAGCTGGTGCTGGTCGACGAGCCGACCTCGGCGCTCGACACGAAGATGGGCGAGGCGGTCATGGAGCTGCTCCGCAACGAGGTGACCGGCCGGGGCGTCGCCGCGGTCGTCGTCACCCACGACACCCGCATGACCCACTACACCGACCGCACGGTCGAGATCGTCGACGGCCGGCTGCAGGCCTGACGGCGGGGGAGGGGCCGCCCGTGCTGGCCAGGGCGGGGGAGCCGGCCGGTTGGGTGGCGTGCGTCACGCTGTGGTGGACTGCCCGGCCATGGGCAGGAGGACGGAGATCTCCCGCGACATCGCTGCCTCGCCGGAGGAGGTGTACGCCGCCATCTCGGACGTGACCCGCATGGGGGAGTGGTCCGAGGAGTGCTACGCCTGCGAGTGGCACGAGGGCTTCGACGGGCCGGAGGTCGGCGCCACCTTCGACGGCCACAACCGCCACGGCGAGCACGAGTGGACCTCACAGGGCAAGGTGATCGAGGCCGAGCCGGGGCGGACGTTCACGTTCGAGGTCTCGATGATGGACTTCCACTACGCGACCTGGGGCTACCGCATCGAGCCGACCGAGGGCGGCTGCCGGGTCACCGAGTGGGTCGAGGACCTGCGGCCGGAGTCGGTGATGGAGCTGAGCAAGCAGATCTCCGGTGTCGAGGACCGCACCGAGCGGAACCGCCAGACGATCAGCACGACGCTCGAACGGCTGGCCGCCGCGCTCGAGGGCCGGGCGACGCCGCCGGCGGGCTGACCACGCGCGAGGAGCGCGCGAGGAGCCGGCCGTCAGCCCGGCGGACGGGGCCGGTAGGTGAGGGCGACCGCGCCCGAGCGCAGCTCGTGGCGATCGACCAGCTCCAGGGTCAGGCGCTCGCGCAGGCCGGCCAGCAGCGCCGGCCCGTGCCCGGCCACGACGGGGTGGACGACGAGCTCGTACTCGTCGATCAGCCCGAGGTCGGCGAGGGCCAGGGGGAGGGTCACGCCGCCGACGAACAGCCCCCGGCCGGGCGCCGCCTTGAGGTCCCGGACGGCCGAGGCCAGGTCGACCCGCACCAGCTCCGCGTTCCAGTCGACGCTGTCGAGCGTCCGGGAGACGACGTGCTTGGGCGCGGCGTCGATCGCCCGGGCGAAGGAGACCGTCCAGTCGTCCATCCACTCCGGCCAGGTCCCGTCCGGCGCCGGCCGCCAGGCGGCTTCCATCATCTGGTACGTGACCCGGCCGAAGAGCAGGGCGTCGGCCCGGGCCAGGCTCTCGGCCCAGTAGCGGTGTGACTCCTCGTCGGCCGTGACGGCCTCGTGGTCGACGCAGCCGTCGAGGGTGACGTTGATCGCGTAGCGCAGCGGTCGCATGGTCGTGTGACCGGGCCGGCGGTCGGGACTCATCGTCCGACGCCGGGCGATGCCGCCGGGATCCCTGCGTGCTTGAGCCGGTCCGACGCGTTGTGTGGTGGTCAACCACGGAGAGCGCGAGACGTTGGATCGGCGCCGGGGGAGAGGTGGCGCTGCTTCCGTGGCTCGACGGCGAGCCCGGGCTGTCCTGCCAGCCAGCACCACCGCACCCGGCCGCCGTGCGAACCGGCGCGCCGGCAGGTGTGTTGCGGCAGGTCTCGGGGGGTGGACCACGCATCGTGGTCACTGGTCACGTCACGTCGCTGGTTGACCACGGTGCCGCCGGGTCGCCGGTCCCGACGGCCGGTCGTCCGCGATGGCCGGCGACGCCCGGGACGGCTGCCGGCCGCGTCGGGCACGAGGCGACCGCGTGCGCCGCGGCGGCCGGCGCTCGACCGTCGGCATCGGCCCGGGCGAACGGCACGCTGCGGAGCGCGTCCGGCCTGGTCAGGGACGTCGACCGGCAGTGTCGACGGTCGTCGCAGCGGCACCTGCGGGGCTCCCGAGGGCGACTCGCCGGCCCTGGCGCTGGGCGCCCAGAACGCCCAGAATCCTCGTTCTGTCAAGTAAGGCGGCTCAGCGGGCCTCCCCCTCGCCGAGGCGGCGGCTGACGAGCGGGCGCGCCGCCTCGAGGATCCACTCCAGCGCCTCCCGGTAGTCCCGTTCACCGGGCGGGTCGGCGGCGGCGAGGTCGCGCTCGACGTCCTCGATGGCCGCCTCGAGCACGTACAGCCGGTCGTACAGGTCGTCCAGCTCTGCCCTGGCGACGACGAGCTGCGCGTCGCCGATGCCGAGATCCTCGGCCCGCCGCCGGGCCTCGTAGTCCCGCTGGCGGCAGCTGCGCCGGCAGAACTCCCGGGGGCGGCCCCGGCCACCGGTGACCTCGAAGCGACGGCCGCACCACCGGCACCGTCGCAGGTTCGGCCGCCGATCCCCCGCACCCTGCATGTCGTCCATTTGCGTCACTGTGACGAAAATACCGTGACCCGACGGGTGCGGACGGTACCGGGTCGTCGGGCCGGCGGCGCGGACCGGCACGCCGGTCCGCGCGGCTGCAGCCGCCACGGCGCGCGAGACTGCGGCCGATGCAGCCGACAGCCCCCGGACCCGTGCTGCGCGCCGCCGACCTCACGATGACCTACTCCGACGGCACCACCGCGCTGGCGGGCCTCACGGTCGAGGTACCGCCCGGGTCGGTCGGCCTCGTCGGCGCGAACGGGGCCGGCAAGACGACGCTGTTCCGCCTCATGCTCGGCCTCGTGCCGCCGACCGCGGGCTGGCTGCAGGTCGCCGGCTGCGACGTCGTGTCCGACCCGATCGGCGCCCGCAGCCGAGTCGGCTACATGCCCGAGCACGACTGCCTCCCGCTCGACCAGTCCGCCGCCGACATCGTGGCCACCTTCGGCGAGCTGGCCGGCCTGCCCCCGCGGGCCGCCCGCCAGCGGGCCTCGGACATGCTCGACCTGGTCGGCCTCGACGAGGCCCGGTTCCGCCCGGTCGGCAGCTTCTCCACCGGCATGCGCCAGCGCACCAAGCTGGCCCAGGCCCTCGTCGCCGACCCGCAGCTCGTCCTCCTGGACGAACCGACCGCCGGGCTCGACCCGGTCGGGCGCGAGGAGATGCTCGAGCTGGTCGCCCGCCTCCGGGGCTTCGGCATCTCGGTCCTCATGGCGACCCACCTGCTCGACGACGTCCAGCAGGTGTGCGAGCACGTCGTCATGATCGAGCGGGGGCGGCTCGTCCTCGCCGGCCCGATCGACCAGCTGCTGCAGACGACCGGGACGATGCGCGTCGAGGTCGGTGACCGGGACGGCGCCGCGGCCGCCCTCTGCGATGCCCTCACCACCCGGGGGCTGCCGGCCCGGGCCACCGACGACCGCACCGTCGAGGTCGACACGAGCGGCCACGGCGAGGACGCCTTCGACGTCGTGCGGGACGCCGTCGCCGACCTCGGGCTGCGGCTGTACTCGCTCTCCACCCGCCACCGGTCCCTCGACGAGGTGTTCCTCCAGCGAGCCGCCCGATGAGCACCGTCCACACGACCCCCCGGGGCGCGGTCTACGACCGCGGCTACCGGCCCTACCAGGGGCCCCGCGGCGGCCGGCGCGAGGCGAGGTTGGCGCTGTGGCGGCTCTCGGTGCGCCGTGCCCTCGGCCTCCGTCGCTCCTGGCGCCAGAAGGTCGCGCCCTGGCTCCTGCTGGCCGCCGCCACCGTGCCCGCCGTCGTCTACGTCGGCATGGCCTACAGCATCCGCAACGACCCCTACGAGATGGCCCGGTTCGACTTCATCACGTACCGGGAGTACTTCAACGTCTCGACCCTGCTCGTGCTGTTCGTGGCGCTCACGGCACCGGACGTGGTCTGCCCCGACCGTGCCCGCCGGGTCCTCCCCCTCCTGTTCTCCCGGCCGCTGACCGGCGTCGACTACGTCCTGGCCAAGGTGGGCGCGATCACCACCGTCGTGTTCGGCTTCGTCGTCGTCCCCCAGGTCGTGCTCTTCGTCGGCCACATGCTGGTCGCCGACGGCGCGCTCGACTACTTCACCGACAACGCCGAGGTGCTCTGGCAGGTGCCCGTGGCGGCCGCGCTGTTCGCCGTCTACTACGCCGTCCTGGGCGTGGCGGTGGCGTCGCTGACCGACCGGCGGGTGGTCGCCGGCGTCGCCATCGCCGGCGTCACGTTCGTCTCGGGGATCGTCGTCGCCGCCCTGGCCGGCGGGGACGGCACGACCCCGTTCGGGGTGCTCAACCTCCTCGGGCTCCCGCTCGACCTGCGGGACCTCGTGTTCGAGGGCGAGCTCACCACCGAGTCCGCCCTCCACGACGTCGACGGCGGCGAGGGCCTGGCCGTGCTGGGCTACACGGCCGTCGTGCTCGTCGGCGCCGCGATCCTCCTGCACCGCTACCGGGAGATCGACCTGTGACCGTGGCCGGAAGCGCCCCCGGGCAGGCACCGCCCCCACCGCCCCCGCCGCGGCCGGCGCCGGTGGCCGCGCCCGACCCCGCCCACGTCGCGGACGCGACGGTCGTCGTCGAGCGGGCGTCGGTGTGGTTCGGCCACAAGGTGGCGCTGACCGAGCTGTCGTGCTCGTTCGGCCCCGGCGTCACCGGCCTGCTCGGGCCCAACGGCGCCGGCAAGACGACGCTCATGCGGGCCATCGTCGGGCTCCTCCCCCTCAACGAGGGCACCGTACGCGTGTTCGGGCAGGACCCCCGCACCGACCGCGAGGTCCAGCGGGCGCTCGCCCTCGTCCCCGAGGACGACGCCGTGCCGCCGGCGCTGACGGCCCGCCAGCTCGTCCGCTACACGGCGGCACTGCACGGCGTCGCCGACCGGTCGCTCCCCGACCGCTGGCTCGCCGCCGTCGGCCTGCTGGACGTGGCCGACCGCCGCGTCGGCGGGTTCAGCAAGGGCATGCGCCAGCGGGCGAAGATCGCCGCCGCGCTCGTCACCAACCCCGCGGTCATCGTCCTGGACGAGCCCCTCAACGGGGCCGACCCCGTGCAGCGCGTCGCCCTCATCGACCTCTTCCAGGCGCTCGGTCGGCAGGGCCGCACCGTCATCGTCAGCTCGCACGTGCTGCACGAGGTCGAGCGCCTCGCCGACCGCCAGGTGGTCGTCATCCGGGGCCGGCTGGCGGCCACGGGCGACCACCGCGCCATCCGCGACGCCTTCGCCGACCGGCCCCGCTCGGTCATGGTCCGCTCCCCCCAGCCCCGCCGGCTCGCCGCCCGCCTGGTCGAGAGCGAGGTCGTGCAGGGGGTCGACGTCGACGGGCAGACCCTGGTCGTGTCCACGCCCCGGGCCGGCGACCTGGCGGAGCTGCTCCCCCGGGTGGCGCGCGACGCCGGCGCCCGGGTGCTCGAGGTGCGGCCGCTGGACGACTCGCTCGAGAGCGTGTTCAGGGAGCTGCTGCGATGACCGCCGCCGTGCCCGGGACGCCCGCTCCCCCGCCCTCGCCGGGCGGCACCCCGCCCGGCGCACCGGCCCCGCCGCCCGTGCCGGCCGCCGGGGCCGGCCCCTCCCCCGCCGACCGGCGCGCGCCCAGCCCGTTCCTGGCGATCATCGGCTACACGCTGCGAGCCTGCCTGCCCGCCAAGCGCTGGTGGGGCGTCGTCCTGCCCTGCCTCGCGGCGCTGGGCTTCGGCTGGCTGGCGACCGTCGACGACACCACCTCGGTCCATCGGTCGTTCGCCGACGTGGCCGAGCACGGGCTGTTCGGCCTCGTGCTGCCGCTCACCTGCCTAGTCCTCGGCGACGCCGTCATGGGTGCCGACATCCGGGCCGGCACCTTCAGCCTGACCTGGCTGTCCCCGGTGCGGTTCCCGACCATCGTCGTCGGGCGATGGCTCGGCGCCTGGCTCGTCGCCCTGGCCACGCTCGTGCCGGCCATGGTGCTGGCCACCGCGGTCGCGGACCTGCCCGAGGGCGCCGGCCCGATGGCGCTGGCGACCGCCACCGGCTCGGCCGCCTACCTGGGCCTGTTCGTCATGATCGGCGTGCTGGTCCGCCGCTCGGCCGCGTGGTCGCTCGCGGTGGTCCTCCTCGGCGAGCAGGTCGTGGGCGGGTCGCTGTCGGCCATCGCGCAGATCTCGCCCATGTGGGAGGCCCAGCAGGTCTACGCCGGGCTGGCCGACGACGCCGGCGGGTGGTTCCTGCTGCGCGAGGGCACGCCGAACGGCGGGGGCGCCGTCGTGCGCCTGGCCGCCATCCTGGTGGTGACGCTGGCGGTCGCCACCTGGCGGCTCGGCCGCCTGCGGCCCCCGGACGGCGACGAGTAGGCACCGGCCCCCTGGCGGGTCCGGTCGCGCGGGTGCGCCGGACGGGCCGTGGAGGTGCCCGTCCGGCGCACCGGGCGGTCACCCGAACGTCACCGCGCCGGGCTCGCCGAGCCCCA
>DATGPY010000306.1:0-3296 GCA_035304465.1 Acidimicrobiales bacterium
GTTGAACTTGGGCATGGCGATGTAGTCCTTGAACCGCCCCTGCACGGGCTTCCACGTGGCGTGGATCGAGCCCAGCGCCGCGTAGCAGTCCTTGACCGAGTCGACGATGACCCGCATGCCCACCAGATCGAAGATCTCGTCGAACTCGCGCCCCTTCACGACCATCTTCTCGTAGATCGAGTAGAGGTGCTTGGGGCGGCCCGTGACCTCGGCCGGGATGCGCAGCTCGGCCAGCCGCTGGCGCACCTCCTCCAGCACCTGGGTGAGGTAGATGTCACGCTCCGGCGTGCGCACCCAGGTCATGTGGTCGATCTCGGCGTACCGCTTGGGGTGCAGCGCGGCGAACGCCAGGTCCTCGAGCTGGGTCTTGATCTCCTGCATCCCCAGCCGGTGCGCGAGCGGCGCGTAGATGTCCAGGGTCTCGCGGGCGATGCGGTCCTGCTTCCAGGCCGGCAACGCCGCGATGGTGCGCATGTTGTGCAGCCGGTCGGCGAGCTTGATGATCAGCACCCGCAGGTCGCGGGCCATCGCCACCAGCATCTTGCGCATGGTGGCGGCCTGCTGGGCCTCGCGCGAGTCGAACTGGACCCGGTCCAGCTTGGTGACCCCGTCGACGATCGCGGCCACCTCGGCGCCGAAGTCGCGCTCGATCTCGTCGAGGGTGGTGCCGGTGTCCTCGACGGTGTCGTGCAGCAGCGCGGCGGCGACGGTCACGTCGTCGAGGCCGAGCTCGGCGATGATGCGGGCGACCGCCACCGGGTGCTGGATGTAGGGCTCGCCCGAGTTGCGCATCTGCCCCCGGTGGGCGTCGGCGGCCCGGAGGTAGGCGCGGGTGATCAGGTCGGTCGGCGCCTTGGGGTGGCGGCGGCGGTAGGCGTTCAGCACCGGCGCGATCTCGTCCGCCGGCGGGCGCTGGTTGCGCCGCCACGGCAGGACTCGATCAACCGTCGGCACGTCGACCTCCTCTCACAACCTGCAGAACCCCACCATGGGCGCCCATGTTCCCCAGAGGGCTAGACGGTGACCAGGCTGAGGATCTCGCGATCCGTCAGTCTGCTCCGTCCGTCGAGGAACCCCAACTCGACGACGAACCCGAGCCCGACCACGCGCCCGCCGAGCCGCTCGGCCAGCCGGCAGGTCGCCGCCGCCGTCCCGCCGGTGGCGAGCACGTCGTCGACCACGTAGACGGCCTCGCCCTCGGCGATGGCGTCGTCGTGCACGTCGAGGGCGTCCGTGCCGTACTCCAGGGCGTAGGTCTCGGTGATGGTCGGCCCCGGCAGCTTGCCGGGCTTGCGGACCGGCACCAGCCCGGCGCCGAGGCGGTAGGCGACGCCGGCGGCGAAGACGAAGCCGCGGGCCTCCACCCCGACGACCTTGTCCACGCCGAGGCCGGCGGCGTGGTCGGCCAGGGCGTCGACCGTGAACCGGAACGCCTCGCCGTCGCCCAGCAGCGGCGTGAGGTCCTTGAACACGACGCCCGGCTGCGGGAAGTCCGGGATGTCCCGCAGCAGCCCGGCCAACCAGGAGGGATCGCGCGCCATCGCGGGGGACGTTAGCGGCCCCCTCCCCCGGCGCTGCCGGACCCGCCGGCCGGCGGGTCAGCGGCGGCCGGGGCGCTTCGTCTTCTTGCGCGGGCGGGGCGGGATGACCCGCTGCCCGCCGCCCACCGTCGCCGGCGAGCTGCGTCCGGTGCCCGCCGCGGCCGGCCGAGTGGGCGTCGGGCGCCCGGACGGTGGACGGCCGAGGGCGATGGTGGCGACGACGACGTCGCGGTCGCCGCCGCGGGCCTCGATGCGCCGCTTGATGTCGCGGAACCGGGGCTCGCGCTCCTTCAGCAGGGCCAGCAGCGGCGAGGCGATGAAGATCGACGAGTAGGCGCCGGAGACCTGGCCGATCAACAGGGCGATGGCGAACTCCTCGATGACCTTCGCCCCCATCACCCACGAGCCGAGCACGAGCAGCGCCAGCACCGGCAGCACCGCGGTGATGTTGGTGTTGAGCGACCGCATGAGGGCCTGGTTCAGCGACACGTCGACCATGCCCCGGTAGCTCAGGCCGCCGGTCGAGGAGACGAACCGGGTGTTCTCGTCGACCTTGTCGAACACGACGACGCCGTCGTAGATCGAGTAGCCGAGGATCGTGAGCAGGGCGATGACCGTCGCCGGCGTGATCTCGATCTGCGTGACGGCGTAGAAGCCCGCCACCACGAGGATGTCGTGGAACAGCGCGACGAGCGTCGGCAGGGCCATCTTCCACTCGAAGCGCACCGTGATGTAGAGGGTGACGAGCACCAGGAAGACCACGAGGGCCCGCAGGGCCTTCTCACTGATCTCGCGGCCCCACGACGGCCCGACCTCGTCCAGCACGACGTCGTCGATCGGGGTGCCGGTCAGCTCGGCGAGCGTCGCGGTGATCTCGTCGCTCGTGGCCGGGTCGACGGGCTCGGCCTCGATGCGGATGCTGCGGCCCTCGTCGCTCTCCAGCTCCTGGATGGTCGAGCCGGCCAGGCCGAACGGCTCGACCGCGTCGCGCGCCTCGGCGACCGAGACGTCCTCGGTCGGCACCTGCCAGACGACGCCGCCCTCGAAGTCGATGCCCAGGTTGAAGCCACCCCGGACGACGAAGCCGACGACGCCGACGAGGATGACGGCCGCGGACAGGCCGAACCAGATCCGCCACCGGCCGACGAAGTCGACCGTGGTCTGACCGTGGTACAGGCGGGCCCACACCGACCGGGAGCGCAGCGCCGCCTCCAGGTCGTCCGGCGTGGCTTCGGCGCTCCGCTCGCGCTCGGCCTCGCCGGCGCCGTTGGTGCGTGCATCGTCGGTCATCGACCGGCTCCCCCTGCAGCAGCGACCCGGCGCTCCCGGGCGTCCGGACGGGCGGCGAGGCCCCGGGCCACGCCGAGCACGGGCATGTCGGTGAACACCCGGTGCCGCGACAGCCAGATCACGACCGGGCGGGTGTAGAACCAGGTCACGATCACGCCGAGGACGGTCGACAGACCGAGGAACAGGGCGAAGCCCCGCACCGAGCCGACCGTCAGCCACCACAGCACCCCCGCCCCGATGAACGAGGTGACGTTGGCGGCGAGGATCGTGCGGAAGGCCCGCTTGAACGAGCGCTCCGTCGTGCTCCGCAACGTGCGGCCCGCCCGCACGTCGTCCTTCAGGCGCTCGAAGAACACGATGTAGGAGTCGGCGGTCACGCCGATCGACATGATCATGCCGGTGACGCCGGCCAGCGTGAGCGCCAGGCCCTGCGTCTCGCCCAGCCAGCTGACGACCGAGTACATG
>DATGPY010000307.1:0-6677 GCA_035304465.1 Acidimicrobiales bacterium
CCTACGGCATGACCGAGACCGGCAGCGGCGTCGTCTACGACGGCCGGCCGCTGGACGGCGTCGAGGTCCGGGTCGTCGACGGCGAGATCCACCTGCGGGGCCCGATGCTGCTGCGCTGCTACCGCGACGGCACCGACCCGAGGACCGACGACGGCTGGCTGCCCACCGGCGACATGGGGGCCTGGGACCCGGCGACCGGCCGCCTGCGGGTGTTCGGGCGGCGGGGCGACATGATCGTCACCGGCGGCGAGAACGTCTGGCCCACCGCCGTCGAGGCGGTCCTGGAGCGGCTGCCGTCGGTGCGGGAGGTGGCGGTGACCGGCGAGCCCGACCCCGAGTGGGGGCAGCGGGTCGTCGCCCTCGTCGTGCCGGCCGACCCGGCGGCACCGCCGTCGCTGGCCGAGCTGCGGGACGCGGTGCGGGCCGAGCTGCCCGCCTACGCCGCCCCCCGGGACCTGCGCCTGGTCGGCGCGCTCCCCCGCACGGCCTCGGGCAAGGTCGCCCGGGCGCGGCTGCGCCCGGGGTGAGTCCCCCGGGCGCAGCGCTGGGTGCGGGTGCTCCCTAGGAGGTCAGCACCACCAGGCCCACCACGGGCAGTCGTCCTCGGGCGGTGCCGGCGTGCCGCCCCCGCTCCCGCTGTGCGGGCAGGTGTCCCGGTACTCGGAGATCGCGAAGTCGTCCGGCGCCGGGCACAGGAACTGCTCGTAGCGGAGGTCGTCGTCGACGAACCGCTTGAGCCAGGCGATGCTGTACTTCGCGGTCGTCGTGTCCGGCGTGTTCGACACGAAGTGGCTGGCCCCGCGCAGCTCCATGTACGCCTTGTCGAGGTCGCTCGGCAGGCTCTCGTAGAAGGCCTCCGAGTGCGAGCCCACCGGCGCGATCGAGTCGAGCTGCGCCCCGATCACCAGGGTGGGCGTCCGCACGCTCGACCAGTTCTTCCGGGTGTGCCAGCCCTGCAGCGGGATGGCGGCCTCCAGGTCGGTGTTGCTCGCCGCCGCGGACAGCGCGCCGCCACCGCCCATCGAGTGCCCCATCACCGCCATGCGGTTCGGGTCGATCCGGTTGCGCACGGTGCTGTTGGTGCGCAGGTGGTCGAGCGCCGCCTGCAGCTGGCGACCCCGGCTGTCCGGCTGGTCGAGCCGCGTGAGGGTGTCGATGGTGATCACCACGAAGCCCTGCGACGCGATGCGGGGGCCGAGCCAGGCGATGCTCGACTCGCCCGCGGTGAAGCCGGGCGAGATCGCCACCGCACCGAAGGTGCCCTGGCTCGTGTCGGTCGGGTAGTAGATCGTCCCGCCGCCGAAGCCGTTGGCCGCGAGCCTGGACACGCTGGTCTGCGCCACGGTGAACGGCCCGCGGACGGCCTCGATGCTCGACTCGGTGGGGTCGGGCCCCCGCTCGTAGGGGTTCTCCTGGGCGCCGGCCGGCGACGCACCGATGACGGTGGAGCCGGCGACGACCACCCCGGCGACGAGCGCGGCGAGGCGTGTGCGCACGCGCGCGATGGACGTGGACATGTGTTGCATTCCCCCTCTGTCGGCAGCCCCCGGCGGACACGTCCCCCGCCCCGCCCGGCGCCGTCGGCGGGCGGCCCCTGGGAGCCTCGTCGAGAGGGAACTATAGACTGACTGACGCGACAGTCAACAGCTCAGGAGAGCGCGGCGCCGAGCATCGCTCCACCGTCGACCACCAGCGTCTGGCCCGTGATCCACGAGGCGAGGTCGCTGGCCAGGAACAGCGCCGCGTCGGCGATGTCCTGCGGCTCGCCCAGCCGGCGCAGCGGCATGCGGGCGGCGATCTGCTCCTCCGCCGGCTCCCACAGCGCCCGGGCCATGTCGGTCTTGACCAGGCCGGGGGCGATGGCGTTGACCCGGACCTTCGGGGCCAGGTCGGCCGCCAGCGTGCGGGTCAGGTGGATGAGCGCCGCCTTGGTCACGTTGTAGTGGCCGATGCCGGGCTCGACCGACAGCCCGCCGATCGAAGCCATGTTGATGATCGTCCCGCCGTGGTCGGCCATCGAGGCCCGCCAGACCTCCTGGCACCACAGGACCGGGCCCCGGTAGTTCACCTGCCAGGTCTTGTCGAACCGGGGCATGTCGATGTCGATCGCCCGCCCCATGTACGGGTTGGTGGCCGCGTTGTTCACCAGGATGTCGACGCGCCCGAACCGCTCGACCGTGGCGGCCACGCAGGCGGCGATCTGGTCGGGCTCGCCGGCGTGGGCGGCGAAGACGGCGACCTCGCCCCCGCGGTCGCCGATCTCCGCGGCGGCCGCCTCGAGCGCGTCCTGCTTGCGCGACGAGATCATCACCGACGCCCCGGCCGCCGCGTAGGTGGCGGCGATCGCCTTGCCGATGCCCCGGCTGGCGCCGGTGACGAGCGCGACCCGTCCGTCCAGGCTGAGCTGCATGGCGGGGGACGCTAACGAACCCCCGGCAGACGGCGCACGTGGCGGTCACGGCGGGCCGGACGGGCGGAGCACCAGCTGCGTCTGGGTCACCTTGGCGACCGGCCGCCCGGCGTCGTCGGTGACGGTCGTCTCGACGACGACCGTGGTCGAGCCCACGTGCAGGGGTCGCGCCGTGGCGGTGACGGTGCCCGACCGCACCGCCCCGAGGAAGTTCGTCTTCGACTCGACGGTCGTCGTCTCGGTGCCGGCCGGGCGGTTGAGCCAGGCGCAGGCGCCACCGGCCGAGTCGGCCAGCGCCATGACGACCCCGCCGTGGAGCACGCCGCCGACCGTGCACAGCCCGGGCATGTGGTCGAGCTCGACGACGACCTCGTCGGGGCGGGCGACGGGCGCCCGCATGCCGAGCGTGCCGCACAGGGGCATGGCGTGGAGGAGGGCGGTGGCATCGGTCGTGGTCACGGCCTCGACGGTCCCGCGGCGCCGGGGCCCGTGGCGATGACCTCCGAGGTAACGGCCGCACCGCGCCCGTGGGCGAGCGGGTCGGCGCCGGGCGTGGCGGCACCTAGCGTGGGGGCGTGAACCGGCTCGCCAGCGAGACCAGCCCCTACCTCCGCCAGCACGCCGACAACCCGGTCGACTGGTACCCGTGGGGGCCCGAGGCCTTCGCGCGGGCCCGGGCCGAGGACAAGCCGATCCTGCTGTCGGTCGGCTACTCGTCCTGCCACTGGTGCCACGTCATGGCCCACGAGTCCTTCGAGGACCCGGACATCGCCGCGCTCATGAACGAGCTGTTCGTCAACGTCAAGGTCGACCGGGAGGAGCGGCCCGACGTCGACGAGGTCTACATGGAGGCGGTCCAGGCGCTGACCGGGCAGGGCGGGTGGCCCATGACCGTGTTCCTCACGCCCGACGGCCGGCCGTTCTTCGGCGGCACCTACTTCCCCTCGACCCCACGGGGCGGGATGATCGCCTTCCCCGACCTGTGCCGGCGGATCGGCGAGCTGTGGCGCACCCGTCGGGCCGACGTCGAGACCCAGGCCGGGCAGCTCCACGGCGCGATCGGCCGGGCCGCCCTGCTCGAGCCGGCCGAGGCGGTCCCGGGCGCCGACGCGCTCGAGGGGGCGGTGGCCACGCTCCGGTCCCAGCACGACCCCGCGCACGGCGGCTTCGGCGGCGCGCCGAAGTTCCCCCAGGCGATGTCGCTGGGCCTGCTCGTGCGAGCGCTGGCGCGGGGCGTCACCGACGGCGACGAGGACGGCGTCCGGGCGGTCGTCGAGACGTCGCTCGACGCCATGGCCTCGGGCGGCATCTACGACCACCTCGGCGGCGGCTTCGCCCGCTACGCCGTCGACCGGACCTGGCTCGTGCCCCACTTCGAGAAGATGCTCTACGACCAGGCGCTGCTGGCCCGCACCTACCTGCACGCCTGGCAGGTCCTCGGTCACGACCGCTACCGCCAGGTCGTGGAGGAGACGATCGGCTACGTCCTGCGCGACCTGCGCCACCCCGACGGCGGCTTCTTCTCCGCGGAGGACGCCGACAGCGAGGGCGAGGAGGGGCGGTTCTACGTCTGGAACCCCGACGAGATCACCGCCGCGCTCGGCGACGAGCGGCTGGCCGCCGAGGTCATGGACTTCTACGGCGTCACCCCGGCGGGCAACTTCGAGGGCGGCCGGACGATCCTCAACCGGGCGCACGCCCGGGGCGCGCTGAGCCGGCCCGACCACCTCGAGGAGGCCCGCCGGCGGCTGTTCGCCGCCCGGGAGCGGCGGGTCCGGCCGGGGCTGGACGACAAGGTGCTCACCGAGTGGAACGCGCTCATGCTCGCCACGCTGGCCGAGGCGGCGGCCGCCACGGGCCGGGAGGACTGGCTGGCCGCCGCGGTCGCCAACGGCGAGTTCCTCCTGCGGGCGCTGCGGCGCGACGACGGCCGCTGGCTGCGGTCGTGGCAGGCCGACGGCAGCGCCCGCCACCTCGCCTACGCCGCCGACCACGCCGCGCTCGCCGACGCGTTCGTCCGCCTGGCCGAGGCGACCGGCGAGGCCCGGTGGATCGGCGAGGCCCGGGCGACGACCGACGCGCTGCTCGACCTGTTCTGGGACGCCGAGCGGGGTGGCCTGTTCACGACCGGCCGCGACGCCGAGCAGCTCGTCACCCGGCCGAAGGACCTGATGGACGGTGCCACGCCGAGCGCCAACAGCCTGGCAGCCGTCGCGCTGCTGCGGCTGGCCGCGCTCACCGGCGAGGACCGCTACCGCAACCACGCCGACCAGATCCTCCGGTTGACCGGGCCGCTCGCCGCCCGCCACCCCACCGCCTTCGGGCACCTGCTCGCCGCCCTCGACCTGGCCGTGCACGGCATCGACGAGATCGTGGTGACCGGCGACCGCCCCGCCCTGGTGGCGCTCGTCCAGCGCTCGTACCTGCCCGGGGCGGTCCTGGCCTGGGGCGAGCGCTACGACTCGCCGCTGTGGGCGGGGCGCGCCGACGGCGCCGCCCACGTGTGCCGCGGCTACGCCTGCCGGCTGCCCGCCACCGACCCCGGCACGCTGGCGGAGCAGCTCGCCGGGGCCGGCGTCGTCAGTCGCTGAGGCCGGCGCCGACGACGCCGACGTCGCCGTCACCGCCCGCGTCCGCGTCCCGCAGGTCGAGGACCTCGTCGGCGACGGTGCCCGCGCCGGCGCCGGGCTCCTCCTCCCGGCGCGGCAGCAGCAGCCACGCCCCCATCGCCACCGCCACGGCCAGCGCCGCGGCGGCGCCGGCGGCCGCCGAGAAGCCCTCGACGAACGCCGCCCGGCCCGCGTCGGCCAGCCGGGCGCCCGCCGCGGCGGGCAGGTCGCGAGCGACGTCCAGCGCGCCGGCCAGCCCACCGTCGGCGATCGCCGCTCGCTCGGCCGGCAGCCCGACGAGCGCCGGGGCCAGGGCGGCGCCGTAGCGGGTGCTGAGCACCGTCCCGAGGATGGCGACGCCCAGGGCGCCACCGACCTCGCGGCTGGCGTTGTTCATCGCCGAGCCCATGCCCGCCCGGGACGGCGGGACGGCGGCCATCATCAGCGCGGTCAGCGGCGCGCCGGTCGCCGCGATGCCGACGGCGGTGGGGACGAGGGCCACGGCGGCCATCACCGCCGGCGTGCCCTCGTCGAGCCGCGTGGCGGCCGCCATGCCCACGGCCACCAGCAGCAGGCCGGTGGCGATGACCGCCCGGGGGCCGTGGCGGTCGACGAACCGGGGCACCTGGGGCGCCACGACGAGCATCGTCAGCGACACCGGCATCTGGACGAGGCCCGCCTGGAAGGGCGACAGCCCGAGCACCAGCTGCAGGAACTGGGCCACGAGGAAGAACGAGCCGAACAGCGTGAAGTAGGTGAGGCCGATGCCGGTGGTGGCGACGCCGAAGCGGCGGTCGCGGAACAGCGCCAGGTCGAGCATGGGGTGGCGGGCGGTCAGCTCCCGCCGCACGAACAGGCCCAGGCCCGCGACCGCCACCGCCAGGCCGGCGAGCGTCTCGCGGGCGGCCCACCCGACCTCGGGGGCCTCGATGATGGCGAACACCAGCGCCCCGATGCCGACGATCGACAGCAGCGCGCCGGGCACGTCGAGCGGTCGCTGCTCGGGGTCGCGGGAGGTCGGCACCAGCCACCGCCCGGCGACCAGCGCGGCGAGCGCGAGGGGAACGTTGATGAGGAACACCGATCCCCACCAGAAGTGCTCGAGCAGCAGGCCGGAGGCCACCGGTCCCAGCGCGGCCCCGCCGGCCGCCACGCCCGCCCACACGGCGATGGCCCGGCCCCGCTCCTCGGGGGCGAACACGTTGCTGATGATCGACAGCGTCGAGGGCATCACGAACGCGGCGGCGACACCCATGACCACCCGGGCGACGATGACCACGGCCGCCGTCTGCGCCAGCAGCGCGATGCCCGACCCGACGAGGAACAGCACGAGCCCGACCTGCAGCGCGCCCTTGCGGCCGTAGCGATCGCCCAGCGTCCCGGCGCAGAACAGCAGGCCGGCGAACACGAGGGCGTAGGCGTCGACCATCCACTGGAGCGCCCCGGTGCCCGCCTCGAGGTCGCGGGCGATCGACGGCAGCGCCAGGTTCAGGCTCAGGTTGGCGATCATGACGATCGTCAGGCTCAGGCACAGCACGCCGAGGGTGCGCCACCGGCGGGCGTGCACGTGGGGGTCGGCGTGGAGGGGGAGGACGTCCGCGTGCGACATGCCGGCGGACGCTACGAATTGAAGTGCGCTTCAAGTCAAGACATGTGCC
>DATGPY010000308.1:0-13593 GCA_035304465.1 Acidimicrobiales bacterium
GTCGGCTACCTGCCCGACATGTTCGGCCACATCGCCCAGATGCCCCAGATCCTCGCCGGCTTCGGCTTCGAGCACGCCGTCGTGTGGCGAGGCGTGCCCTCGGCGATCGACCGCAGCGGCTTCTGGTGGCAGGCGCCCGACGGCAGCACCGTGCGGGCCGAGTACCTGCCCCAGGGGTACGGGAACGGCGCCGCCCTGCCCGACGACGCCAAGGCGTTCGTCCGGGCCGTCACCGGTTTCGTCGACCTGTGGGACGACCTGCTGGTCGGCCCGGTGCTGTGGATGAACGGCACCGACCACCAGATGCCGCAGCCCTGGCTGGGCCGGGTCGTGGCCGAGGCCAACGACATCCAGGACGAGCTCGACCTGCGGGTCACCTCGCTGGCCGAGCACCTGGCCCACGCCCCCACCGAGGGGCTGCCCACCTGGCGGGGCGAGCTGCGCTCGGGCGCCCGGGCCAACCTGCTCATGGGCGTCGTCTCCAACCGGGTCGACGTCCGCCAGGCCGCCGCCCGCGCCGAACGGGCGCTGCTGCAGGGGGCCGAGCCGCTGTCCGCCCTCCACCTGCCGCCGTCCCGGTGGCCGGCCTCGCCGCTGGAGGAGGCGTGGCGGGCCGTCGTGCTCAACGCGGCCCACGACTCGGTCTGCGCCTGCTCCGTCGACGCCGTCTGCGACGCCGTCCTGCACCGCTACGGCGAGGCGACCGACATCGCCGAGGGGCTGGCCGCCCGGGCGGCCGAGGCGCTGGCGGCCCGCGTCGACACCGACGGGCCCGTCGTCGTCAACCCGACGGCCCGGCCCCGCACCGGCGTCGTCGAGCTGACCCTGCCGGGCACCGAGGCGCCCCCGGGCACGCAGCTGCTGCGGACCCGACCGGACGAGCGGGTGCTGCACGAGGGCCCGGCGGAGATCGTCGTCCCGGCGGCCGAGGAGGTCGACTGGATGCCGGAGGTCACCGCCTTCTCCCTCGAGACCCGGGACGGCGAGGTGCTGGTGTCGGGCCGGCGCGAGGGCACGGCGCCGATGGTGACCGGCGAGGTCCGGGCCCGGCTGGAGGCCCTGCGCACCGCCGGCCCCCTCCGGTTGAAGGTGCGGACCGCACCGCGGGTGACCGTGCTGGCGCCGGTGGCGGAGGTGCCGGGCTTCGGCTGGCGGGCCTGGCAGGCCGGTGAGACACCGGCGATCGAGCCGGTGACGGTCGAGGAGCCCGACGGGACGAGCGCCGCCGGCCCGGCCGGGCCCGTCGTGCGCAACGGCCTCGTGACGCTGGCGGTCGACCCCGCCGACGGCACCTTCTCGATCGACGGCCACGGCGGGCTGGGCCGGCTGGTCGACGGGGGCGACTGCGGCGACACGTACAACTGGTGCCCGCCGGCCGAGGACACGGTCGTCGACGCCCCCGAGGCGGTCGAGGTCCGCGTGCGCGAGCGGGGCCCGCTCCGGGCCCGGGTCGACGTCGTGGCCCGCTACCGGTGGCCGGCGGCCTGCGAGGGCCTCGACCGCCGGGTCGGCGAGGTGGCCCACGAGGTCCGCACCCGGCTCGAGCTGCGCGCCGGCGAGCGGGCCGTGCGGGTCGAGGTCCACGTCGACAACCGCAGCCGCGACCACCGCCTGCGGGCCCACCTGCCGCTGCCGTCCCCGGCCCGGACGTCGCGGGCCGAGTGCGCGTTCACGGTCGTCGAGCGGGGCCTGGACGCGGAGGGCGGGCCGACCGAGGCGCCGCTCGCCACCTGGCCGTCCCAGCGGTTCGTGCAGGCCGGCGGCCTGACCGTCGTGCACGACGGCGTCGCCGAGCACGAGCTGGTCGACGTGCGGGACGGCGCCGCCCACGAGCTGGCGCTGACGCTGCTGCGGGCCACCGGGATGCTCTCGCAGCGACCGATGGCCACCCGGCCGTTGCCGGCCGGGCCGCTCGTCCCGCTGGAGGGGTCACAGCTGCAGCGCCGGCTGGTGCTGCGCTACGCGGTCGCGGTCGGCGAGGTCGACCCGTACGCGCTGGCCGACGAGGTGCTCGTGCCCCTGCGGGTTGCCGGTGTCGGCGCCGCCCGCCGGGGGCCCGGTGCCCCGCCCCCACCCCCGGAGGTCGCGGCCGACCTGCCGGCGGTCGGCACGGCGCTGTCCGTCGAGGGCGCCGAGGTGTCCGCGGTGACCCGCACCGGCGACGCGCTGGTGGTCCGGGTGTTCAACCCGACCGACGAGGCCCGGACCGTGCGCCTCGACCGCCCCGGCTGGCTGGTCGACCTGCGGGGGCGGCCGGTCGAGCCCTTCGACGGGTCCTTCACGCTGCGCCCCCACGGCATCGCCACGGCGACGCTCGGCGTCCGGCGGCCCGGCGGCCGCCGGTGAGCAGCCGGCCGGCGGCGCGGGCGGTCCGCCCGCGACCACGCCGCGGCGCCGGGTGCTCCCGACAGCCGGTCGGCGTCGCCGCGGGCGCCGGCGTCACGGCCCCTCGACCCCGAGGAGGTCGAGGGCGCCCGGCGCCTCCGCGAGCGGCACCGTCTCCTCGGCCGGCGGGGGCTCGGGCGCCTCGACCCCCTGGTCCACCTGGTGCAGGGTGAAGCCCGTCCAGATGCGCCAGGGGTCGTCCTCGCCGGACCCGCCGGTGGTCTCGACCTGGAGGGTGCGCACCCGGCCCTCCCCGTCGACGCCGACGGTGGCGGTCATCTCCTCGTAGTCGTCCCGCAGCTCGACGTTCCGGTCGAGCAGGTCGGCCTCCTCGGGCGTGGATGCGGACCGCGCCGCCTCCAGGTCGACCGGCCCGGTCCAGAGGCGCACCTCCTCGCCCCCGATCTCGGCGGTGCCGGCGTCCTCGACCTCGCCCAGGCCGCGCAGCACCGGCAGGAGGCCGAGGATGGCGTCCTCCCCCTCCCAGAAGCCCTGGGCGCGCAGCTCGTCCGGGGTGGTCTCGACCCAGCGCACCCCCTCGGGCACCGCGTCGGTGAAGCTGGGGTCGGTGACGGCCACCCACGCCCGCTCACCGTCGGAGCGGACCTCGACGTCCAGGCCCTCGGGGTCGGACGACATGACGAGGGACGCGACGTCGCCGCGGTCGAACTCGCCGCGCGTCGTGAGCTCGAAGCGCCCGACACCGCGGCCCTCCATCCCGTAGACGAGCTCGACCTCGACCGACTCGAGATCCGCCGTCGCGGCGACGGCCGCCTCGAGGTCCGGGGGCGCACCGGGATCGGGGGCGTCGCCCGACCCCTCGGCCTCGGCGGCGTCGCCGGTGACGGCGTCGTCGCCGGCGTCGGACGACCCGTCGTCCGAGCACGCCGCCAGGACGAGCGCGGCGGCGACGAGCCAGGCGGTCCGGCGTCGGACGGATGACGGCAACCGTGTCACAGCACCTCCCTGAGGTGACCCGTGGTCAGGACGGCGCCGTGTCCTAGCAGCGGCCGAAGCCGTACGCATCGCGCGGAACCGCTGGTCAGGATGGCGAACGCCCCCGCCCGGCGGCGTGCTCGTCAGCCGCGCCGCGCTGCGCGCTACATGCCGTTGCGCAGCAGGTCGAGCACCTCGGGGACCTCGTCGATCGGCACGGTCTCGCCCGCCGGCGGGGCGTCCGGCGCCTCGACCTCGTGGTCGAGCCGGCGCACGGTGAAGTCCATCCACAAGTGCATCTGCAGGCCGGCACCGCCGACGGTGACGTCGAGCTCGAGGACCCGGACCCGGTCCCGCCCGTCGAGCCCGACCGTGACGGTGAACTCCTCGACGTCGCCCTGGATGCTGAGCACGTCGTCGAGGGCCGACAGCTCCCGGGCCGAGGCCGCCGCCCGGGCCGCCGCCCAGTCGACGTCGCCCGACCAGAGCTGCACCTCGTCGCCCCCGACCTCGGTCGTGCCGGCGTCCTCCACCTCGCCGAGGCCGCGCAGCACGGGCAGGACGTCGAAGGTGGGGGCGATCCCGACCCAGGCCTCCTGGGCACGCAGGTCCTCGAGGTCGGCCTCCACCCAGGTCGCGCCCGCGGGCAGCAGGCCTTCGAACAGCGGGCTCGAGCTGCTGATCCAGACGGTGTCGCCGTCGGAGCGGAACTCGGTCTCCATGTCCTCGTCGACCGTGGCGATCGCCGTCAGCGTGCCGACGTCGTCGCGGTCGAGCTCGCCCAGCATCTTGATCTCGGCCCGGTTCCCCAGCTCGACGCCGAGGATCAGCTCGATGTCGACCGAGGAGACCTCGGCCATGGCGGCGATGGCCTCGTCGAACGACGCCGGCGGCTGGTCGTCGGGCGTGCCGGCGTCGCCGCCCTCGTCGACGGCGGTGCCGTCGGTGTCCGGGGCCTCGTCGTCGGCGACGAGCGAGCCCGAACCGCTCGAGCACCCGGCGGCGAGGAGGGCGGCGACGAGCAGGTGGGCGGTGCGGCGTCGGGCGCGGGACGGCGAGGCGGTCACGGCACCTCCGGGGGTCGGGGGCGGGGCAAACGAGGGCCGTGTCTAGCACCCGTGGGCGCCGCGCCGGGGTCGGGCCTTTCGTGTACAGAGCCGTACGCACCAGGTATCGTCCTGTTCACGATGGCGACGCACCCGCTGCTCCAGCCCCTCCGCGAGGGCCCGGCCCGGCTGCCGGCCGGCGACGTGGCGGCCGCCCAGCGCCGGCGGATGCTGGCGGCGATGGTCGCCGCCGTCGCCGACAAGGGCTACGCGGCGGTCTCGGTCACCGACGTCGTGTCCCGGGCGCGGGTCTCCCGGGCCACCTTCTACGAGCAGTTCACCGACCGGCAGGACTGCTTCCTCGCGGCGTTCCGGGCCTGCGCCGACCACCTCGCCGCCACCGTCGCCGACGGCAGCCGCGGCGAGCGCGATCCCCGACGCCGCCTGCGGGCCGTCCTCGACGCCTACCTGCGGTCGCTGGCCGCGTTCCCCGAGGGCGCCCGGGTCTGCCTGGTCGACGTGCACGCCGCCGGGCCGGCCGGCGCCCGGGCCCGGCGCGAGGTGCAGCAGCACTACACCCGCGTGCTCGCCGGCCTCCACGCCGACCTCGCCGCGGCCGGGCACCCCGTCCGCCCGCTGACCGACCTCGACCTCGAGCTGCTGGTCGGCGCGGTCAGCTCGGCGGTCACCTCCCGGGTGGCGCTGGGCGAGGCGGACGACCTGCCGGGCCTCGCCGGCCCGCTCGAGCGCTTCGTGCTCGCCCAGTTCGGGCTCACCGCCTGATCGCCACGTCCACCACGGAGGGGGAGACCATGAGACGACACCGACCGCGGACCGGGCTCGCCACGGTCCTCGGCCTGCTCGTCGCCGCCACGACGCTGGTGGCGGCGCCGGGAGAGCCGGCCGGCGCCGCTCCGCCGACGCTGCCCGCCCCGAACAGCCACGGGCTCACCGTGGTGTCGGGCCCGACAGCGGTGCCCGGGAAGCCGAACCAGTACGACATCACGGTCCGCACCGCGGCCGTCTTCACGCCCCGGGGCACGCCGACCACGCCGTCGGACGTCTCGGTGCCGGTGAAGGTCCGGGTGCTGCTGCCCGCCGGCTACGACCCGGACCGGGCCCAGCCCTACGACGTGCTCTACCTGCTCCACGGCGGCGGGGGCACCTACGCCGACTGGTCCACCTGGGGCGACGTCGCCGGCAACCTCCCCGGCTTCGACGGGATCGTCGTCATGCCCGAGGGCGGCCGCGCCGGCTGGTACAGCGACTGGCCGGGGCGGACCGACGGCAACTTCGCGCCGCTGTGGGAGACCTTCCACGTCCACCAGCTGGTGCCATGGGTCGACGCCAACTTCAACACCTCGGGCACCCGCTCGGGCCGGGCCGTCGCCGGCCTGTCGATGGGCGGCTACGGGGCCCTGCGCTACGCCGGCCGCCACCCGCACCTGTTCTCGGCCGTCGGCGCGTTCTCGGCCGGCACCGACATCAACCCGCCGGGCGCCAGGAAGATCATCAGCGACTCCATGTGGCAGGCCGGGGCCGCGATCGAGCTCACCGGGCTGCTCGACGGGCACTTCCGGGTGAACCCGCCCTGGTTCTCGGGCATCGACCCGGTGCAGTACCGGCTCGAGGCGATCTTCGGGCCGCCGTCGGGCTGGCCGTCGATCAACCCGATGGACCTGGCCCCGGCGTACGACGCCTACGACGGTCGCATGGCCGTCTACGCCGGTGGGCTGGCCGGGTCCGGCGGCGAGACCGACATCGGCACCTGGAACCTCGCGTTCCACCAGCGGCTCGAGCAGGCCGGCGTCGAGCACCGGTGGTGCGGCGGCCAGGGCAGCCACGACTGGACCTGGTGGAGGCGCCACCTGCGGGACTTCGTCGCCTTCGCGTTCGGCACGACGCCGAGCTCCTGCCCCAACTGACCGCGGCGCCCGACGGCCCGCCCGGACCACCGGCCGGGTGGGCCGTCAGCCCGCCGCCGCGTCGTCGTCACCCGGCTCGACCCGGGCCGACACCGCCTCGCGCAGCGCCCGCCGGCGGGCGGCGAACCGGTCCTCGGGCGGCCCGGCCCGGCGCAGCACCCACAGCTTCACCCGGCCGATGTCCTTGAGGTAGCGAGGTCGCATCGTCCGCAGCACGTAGCCGGGGTCGCCGGCCAGGTGCTCCCGGAGCCCGGCGTCGACGACGACCGTCCCTGGGAAGGCGATCGCCGTGATGCGGCTGGCCAGGTTGACGACCGGGCCGTAGAGGTCGCCCTCGCGCTCGATCAGCGGGCCGTACGCCAGGCCGACGCGCATGTCCGACACCTGGTCGTCGCGGCGGCCGCCCTCGACGAGCGCCAGGGCGATCTCCGCCGCGGCCCGGGGCGCGTCGACGGTGAACATCACCTCGTCACCGATCATCTTCACGACCCGCCCGCCGTGGGCGGTGACGACGTCGAAGGTCAGGCGCTCGAACTGGTCGACGACGCCGGCCAGCTCGTCCCGGGTGAGCTGCTGGCTCAGGGCGGTGAAGCCCACCATGTCGGCGAACCCCACGACCCCGAGCTGCCCGCCGCCGGCCTCGGCCAGCGTGAGGCGCCGGCGGGCGGCGGCCTGGAGGTGGCGCCGCCAGGCCACCGCCAGCACCCGGGGCACGATCGGCAGCAGCGCCCGCGCGGCCCGGACGATCCGGTCGTCGGTGACCTCGGTGTCGCCGAGCACGCCGGGCCGGGGCTCGCCGGCCGCACCGGCGCTGATGACGTCGACCTGGGCCGCGGCGATGCGGGCCATCGACGACCCGATGACCCGGCTCATCTGCAGGACCAGCTCGGTCGGTGCGACGTCGCCGGCGACGGCCCGGCTCACCTCGGCCAGCAGCTCGACGTCGGTGTCGGTGAAGGCGAGCTCACCCGGCCGGGGCACCGGGTAGCCGAGCGAGCGCCACAGGTGCTGCACCTGGTCGGGGCGCAGCCCGGTGCGCCGGGCGACGTCCTCGAGGTCGTGGACCGCCGGTTCGTCGACGAGCAGCCGCTCGACGGCCAGCAGCGGCAGCGTGCCGTCACGCTCGGCCCGGTCGAGCTCCTCGGGCGTGCACCCGGCGGCGAGCAGCTGCGCGCGCACCTCCCGCAGGTCCGTGCCTGCGCCCGCGGCACCCGGCGTCTCGTCGCTCACGCGAACGTCCCCCCGTCCCGAGGCGGCGCCACCGGGGCGGCCGCCCCCACCGACGGCTCCTCCCGCGGCGGGGTCACCGGCACCGGGCCGAGCAGCGCCTCGCCCTGGCGCTCGGTCGTCGACCACGCCGGGTCGAGCCCGGGCGCCACCAGCCGGACCGGGCCGACGCCGGGGTGCGGCTCGACCTCCCACAGCAGGGCGACGCGGTCGCCGTGCCAGCGGACCGAGTACGACACCCGGCCGAGCGCGGTCGGCGCGTCGCGCACGTCCCACCCCTGGCCGTACCAGCGCTGGGGCACCAGGCTCGACAGGGCGATCGCCTCGACGCCCGCCGGCCCCTCGACCTCCCGCACGAGCATGTCGCGCACGAAGTTGAGCAGCTCGGCCGCCGCCCACCCGTGGTGGCCGTCGCCCATGCAGCCGCCGGGGAGCCGGGGGTGCACGGCCTCGGGCCAGGTCCAGGTGGGCGAGGCCACCGACAGCAGCCAGTCGAGCCGGTCGAGGCACCGCCGGTCGCCCGCCCGCAGCTCGACCGCGGCGAGCTGCAGGGTCAGGTAGGTGCCGAGGCCGGTGTGGCCGATCGCCTGGTAGAAGGCGCGGCCGTCCGCGAGGGTGAACCCGTCGCGGACCGCGTCCAGGGTGGCGGCGATGCGCTCGTCGTCGGCCGGCAGCAGGCCCAGCGGCGCGCACGCGGCCAGCGCGCCGACGGCCCCCGAGTCGAGGTGGCGGCGGGGGCCGGCGGGGATGGCCCGGGTCCCCAGGCGCTCGGCGGTCCGCTCGAGGGAGGCCTCGACGTCCTGCCACATGGCGGCGGCGAAGCGCTCGGCCTCCTCCGCCGCCTCCGGCTGGTCGACCGCCCGCAGCAGCTCGGCGCCGGCCCGCAGCCCGGCGACACCCCAGAAGTCGTCCCAGTAGTAGACGTCGAAGGGCCCGAGGTGCTCGGCGGAGACGCCGGCGGGCAGCAGCCCCGCGGTCGTGTCCCCCGCGCCCCGGCGCCGGCGGTCGCGGCGGCGGGTCTTGCGACGGGCGCGCTCGATCCAGTGGACGCCCTTGGCGATCGGCCCGACCATGGCGTCGACGAGCGCGGCGTCACGGGTCAGCCGCCAGTGGCGGGCGAGGGCGACGAGCGCGGCGCCGTTGGCGTCCCACTCGTAGCGCTGGCTGAAGAAGAAGCCGTCGGTGCGCTGGCGGTCGGGGTACGAGGCCAGCACCTGTGCCGCCTCCTCGTGGTACCCGTAGTTGTCCAGCGCGGCCAGCATGTAGGCGGCGTCGCGGAACCAGAACCGGTGGTAGGTCGCCGGCCCGGGCGTGATCTCGGGCCCGTCGTGGAGCAGCAGCATGAAGCGCCGGTTGGCGGCGACGGCCTCGGCGAGGCGCTCGTCCGGCAGGTCCACGCGCAGGCCCCGGTCGCTCTGCGCCTTCCAGCCCTGGGCGACCGCCGAGGCCGGCGGCACGACGCCCGGGAACGGCGGCGCCTCGGCCAGCCGCCGCCGAATGCGCCGGGGGCGCCGGGTCTCGGGCTCGGGCTCGAGCGGGATCGCCACCCGGAACGTGGCACCGTGGGCCAGCGGGAAGACGAACGCGGCCTGCGCCAGGCCGGCCGGGTCGCGCACCGGGCCCCGCCAGTGCTCGCGGGCCTCGCCGACCATCACGGTCACCGCGGAGTCGCCGTCGTGGAACGTCGAGGCCGCGACCCGGGACGGCGGCCGGGGCAGCAGCAGCGCCGGGCGGCCGTCCACCGCCACCGTCGTCCCCTTCAGGTCGATGCGCTCGACGACGGCCAGGCCCTCGGGGTTGTAGGGCCGCACCGCGACGGCCAGCGCGACCGGCACCTTCGAGGCGTTCTCGACCTCGACGATCACGAGCTCGCCGTCGCCCTCCTGCGAGCTGCGGCGGATGGCGGAGACCCGCTGGATCGCGTCGCCCGAGGGGATGCGCATGGCGGTCTCGACCACCGGGCTGGCGCCGACCAGGCGCTGCCGCACCCCCACCTCTCGGGAGGGCAGGTGCCAGCGGTCGTCGGCGCCGATCCACCAGTCGAGCGACCAGCCGTCGTACCAGGGGGTGACGAGGCCGCGGGGGTCGACGATCGCCTCCCACGGCGAGTCGAGGTTGCCGACCGCCGTCCAGTTGCGGTGGGTGACGTTGGTGAGCAGCGGCAGGTGGCCGCGGGGCACGAACGCCGGCGAGGTCGGGTCGAGCTGGCGCTCGAGCCAGTACGGCCACACCCAACCGGGCGCCACCTGGGCGGCCGCCCGGGTCCGCAACGCCCGGAAGACGGTGCGGGCGCCGATCGGCATCAGCTCGCCCGGCAGCTCGACCTCGACGTGCTCGCCGAGTCGCTGGACGGTGGACAGGTGGCGGATGACGTCGTCGTCGATGCGCAGCCGCCCCATGAGGCGGCGCAGCATCCAGGTGCGAATGGTCATGCTGCGGTCGCTTCCTAGCTCATGCCGTGCAGCTCGGGCCGGTACCCGCGCCGCAGCAACCCACGGTAGGCCTCGGTGGCCGGCCGCCCCTCGTGCACGACCGCGTACACGGCCTCCGCGATCGGCATCTCGACGTCGTGGCGGTGGGCCAGCTCGACGGCCACCCGGGACGTCTTGATCCCCTCGGCCACCATGTTCATCTCGGCGACGATGTCGTCGAGGGCCCGGCCCCGCCCCAGCTGCTCGCCGACGTAGCGGTTGCGGCTCTGGCGGGAGATGCAGGTGGCGACGAGGTCGCCCATGCCGGCGAGCCCGGCGAAGGTCATCACCTCGCCGCCGAGCGCCAGGCCGAGGCGCGACAGCTCGGCCAGGCTGCGGGTGATGACCGCGGCCCGGGTGTTGTCGCCCGTGCCCAGCCCGTCGGCCATGCCGGAGGCGATGGCGAAGACGTTCTTCAGCGCCCCGCCCAGCTCGCAGCCGACGACGTCGTGGTTGGTGTAGACCCGGAACAGCTCGCGGGCGAAGAGCCGCTGCAGCTCGGTGGCGACGTGCCGGTCGCTGAAGGCCACGACCGTGGCCGCCGCGTGCCCGGCCATGATCTCCCGGGCCAGGTTGGGCCCGGTCATCACGCCCACCGGATGGCCGGGCAGCTCCTGCTCGATCACCTCGGTCATGCGCAGGTGCGTGCCCTCCTCGAGGCCCTTGGCCAGGCTCATGACGGGGATCCACGGGCGCACGTGGCCGGCGAGCTCGCGCAGCGTCGCCCGCATCCCGTGCGAGGGCACGCCCATGACCAGCACGTCGGCGTCGCGGACCGCCTCCTCCAGCGACGCGGTCACCTCGAGCTCCGCGGGCAGCTCGAAGTCGGGCAGGTAGTCGGTGTTGCGGCGGGTGCGGGCCATCGCCTCGACCAGCTCGGGGCGGCGGGCCCACAGCACGGTCGGCGTGTTGCGCGACGCGAGCGCGGCGACCGTCGTCCCCCAGGACCCGGCGCCGACCACCGCGACTCGGATGGGCATGCCCGTCACCGTAATCGGCGGTCGCGCTCCCCACCGTGGCCTCGCGGCGGCCGCCCGGCGGCGCACCGGCGGGGGCGCCTTGTCGGGCGGTCGCGGCCCGGCGGTACGCTGCGCGCCAGTGCCCGTGACACCCCCCGCCGCCGTGATCGTGCCGGTGAAGGCCTTCACCCAGGCCAAGGTCCGGCTGGCCACCGCCCTCGACCCCGGCGAGCGGGCCGAGCTGGCCCGGCACATGGCCGAGATCGTCCTGCTGGCCGCCGACCCGCTGCCCGCCGTCGTCGTCTGCGACGACGAGGAGGTGCGGTCGTGGGCCCGTCGGTCGGGCGCCCGGGTGGTGTGGTGCCCGGGACGGGGCCTCAACGGCGCCGTCGCCGACGGCGTGGCCGCGCTGCGGGCCGACGGCATCGGCCACGCCATCGTCGCCCACGCCGACCTGCCGCTCGCCACCCGGCTCGACTGGCTGGCCGAGTTCCCCGGCGTGTCGCTCGTGCCCGACCGTCGCTTCGACGGCACCAACGTCGTCGCGCTGCCGACGTCGCTGCCGTTCCGGTTCTCCTACGGCGCCGGCTCGTTCGGTCGCCACCGGGCCGAGGCGCTCCGGCTGGGGGCGCCGGTGCGGATCGTGCAGGACCCGCGGCTCGGCTGGGACGTCGACCTGCCGACCGACCTCGCGTTCCCCGGCGCGCCGGTCCTGCGGTCCGGGGCGCTGCGCGGCGCCGAGGTCCCCGTCCCCGCCGAGGCCGCCCGGCCGGTCGGCGAGCGCCTCCGGTGAGCGGGCCCACCGTCGACCTGCCGACGCCCGCGCGCGCCCTCGCCATCGGCGCCCACCCGGACGACGTCGAGTTCGGCTGCGGGGCGACCCTGGCCAAGTGGGCCGCTGCCGGCTGCGAGGTCCACCACCTCGTGTGCACCGACGGGTCGAAGGGCAGCTGGGACCCCGCCCAGGACCTGGCCGAGCTGGTGGCCCAGCGGCGCGAGGAGCAGCGGGAGGCGGCCAAGGCGCTGGGCGCCACCGGCGAGGTCGTGTTCCTCGACTGGCCCGACGGCGAGCTGGCCTCCGGCGTCCGGCAGCGCTGGGAGGTCGCCTACTGGATCCGCCGGCTGCGCCCGACCGTCGTGCTCGGCCACGACCCGTGGCGCCGCTACCGCCTGCACCCCGACCACCGCCACGCCGGCTTCCTGGCGGTCGACGGCGTCGTCGCCGCCCGCGACCCGCACTTCTTCCCCGAGCAGCAGGTGGCCCACCACCGGCCCGAGGCGCTGCTGCTGTTCGAGGCCGACGAGCCCGACCACGTCGAGGTGGTGGGCGAGGAGGACGTCGCCCGCAAGCTCGACGCGCTCGAGCGCCACCGCTCGCAGATGCGCTCGACGATGTTCGTCGACCCCGACTCACCCGAGCGCGAGCGCCAGCTCGCCGCCTTCCGGGCGCGGGTGCGCGACCGGCTGGCCGAGCACGGCGCGCTCGCCGGGGTCCCCTACGGCGAGGCGTTCAAGGCCATCACCCACCTGTAGGCCCCCGCCCGGCGCCCTGTCAGTTGAGCGACGGGTGCGGCGGGAAGTGGGCGAGCATCGACACCTTGCCGCCCTGGCGGCGGAGCACGGCCCGCCACATCTCCTGGGGGTCGGCGGCGAACACGTCGTCACCGACCGCGGGCACGACGAGCCACGCCCCCTCGGCCAGCTCGCCCTCGAGCTGGCCGGCGCCCCAGCCCGAGTAGCCGGCGAAGAACCGGATGCCGGTGACGGCGTCCCGCAGGTCGCCCGGGTCGCTGTGCAGGTCGATGGTGCCGACCTCCCCGACCACCCGGTTCCATCCCGGCAGCTCGGCGTCGCGGCGGGCCCGGCGGGCGAGCGCGAGCACGCCGTTCGGCTCGACGGGGCCGCCCCGGTAGACGACCGCGGGCGGCGCCGCCAGCTCGGCCCAGCCGTCGAGCACCGACGCGACCGCGAGCTCGGTCGGCCGGTTCAGCACCACGCCCAGGGCGCCGTCGGCCGTGTGCTCGATCATGAGCACGACGGTGCGCTCGAAGTTGGGGTCGCCGAGCAGCGGCTCGGCGATGAGGAGCTGTCCGGCTGTGCTCTCGCCTCGGATCACCTGACCCAGCATGCCGGAATCCGCGGGACCGCCACGAGACGGCGCCCCGCCGGTGGCCGCCGCGCCAGACTGCTGGCGTGACCGACGAGACCACCGGACCGCTGCCCGACGGCACCTACGACGCCCTCGTCGTCGACGCCACCGCCCACGACGACGGCTCGGTGGCGGTCGACCTGACCATCGTCGCCGGCGAGGCCAAGGGCAAGGTCGTCACCGTGCGGGCCTCGTCGCTGGCGGGCGACCCGCTCGACCTGCTGGGCGTGCCGGCCACGATCACCGTGGCCGGCGGCGAGCCGTCAGTGCGCTTCGAGCCCTGAGCCGGCCGCCGGCGCGCCGTCGAGCGCGTCCCGCAGCCGGGCGGCGACCGCGGCGGCCTCGGCGTCGTCGGCGTAGCGGGTGCGGGGCCAGAAGAAGCCCCGCAGCCCGTCCTTGCGGTTGCGGGGCACGACGTGGGTGTGCAGGTGGGGCACGGACTGGCTGATCCGGTTGTTCATGGCGACGAACGAGCCGGCCGCCCCCATGCCGGCC
>DATGPY010000309.1:0-2805 GCA_035304465.1 Acidimicrobiales bacterium
GCGGTGCTGAAGGTCGGTGCGGCCACCGAGGTCGAGCTGAAGGAGAAGAAGCACCGCATCGAGGACGCGGTGTCGACCACCAAGGCCGCCATCGAGGAGGGCGTCGTGGCCGGCGGCGGCACCACGCTGCTGCGGGCCCAGTCCAAGGTCCTCGGGGTGGTCGACAAGCTCTCCGGTGACGAGTCCACCGGCGCCCGCATCGTGGCCCACGCCCTCGAGGAGCCGCTGAAGCAGATCGCCGTCAACGCCGGCTTCGAGGGCGGCGTGGTCGCCGAGCGGGTTCGCAACCTGAGCGGCAACGAGGGCCTCAACGCCGCCACCGGCGAGTACGAGGACCTGACCAAGGCCGGCATCATCGACGCCGCCAAGGTCACCCGGTCGGCGCTGCAGAACGCGGCGTCGATCGCGGGCCTGTTCCTCACCACCGAGGCCGTCATCGCCGACAAGCCGGAGGAGAACCAGGCCGCCGCCACGCCGGGCGCCGGCATGGACGACTTCTGAGCCCTCCCCCGAGGGGAGGCCACGCCTCCCCGCCGTCCCCAGCACACGCGCACACCGCCGCCCCCGCCGGGGCGGCGGTGGCGCGCTCGGGCGCCGACGGCGGCCCGGCGGGCCGGCGCTAGCGTGGCCGTGATGGATGGGACGCGGATCGTGCTGGTGCGGCACGGCGAGTCGAAGGCCCAGGAGAGGCGCATCGTCGGCGGCCACAAGGGGTGCTCGGGGCTGTCGGAGCTGGGGCGCGCGCAGGTCGAGGCGCTGCGCGACCGGTGGGCGTCCCGCGGCGAGCTCGAGGGGCCGGTCAGCCTCTACTCGAGCATCCTGCCCCGGGCCGTCGAGACCGCCGAGATCCTCGCCCCGGTGCTCGGCGTCGACGACGTGCAGCAGGACTGCGGGTTCTGCGAGCACCACCCCGGCGAGGGCGACGGCCTGCCGTGGGAGGTCTACGACGAGATGTACCCCCGCCCGGCGGAGGGCTGGACGCCCGACACCCGGCGCGACCCCGGGAGCGAGACGTGGAACGAGATGGCGGCCCGGGTGCGCCGCGCCCTCGACGGCCTGGTCGAGCGGCACGCGGGCGGCACGGTCGTGGTGGCCTGCCACGGCGGCGTCATCGTCCAGGCCATGATCCGGTGGCTGGGGCTGGACCCCTTCGGGTCGCCGGACGCGGGCGAGCGGGCCTGGTTCTCACCGGCCAACGCCTCGATCACCGAGTGGCGCTACGGGCGCAACCCCTACGGCGCCGGCAACGAGACCTGGGAGCTCGTGCGGTTCAACGACCACGCCCACCTGGTGGGCACGCCGCTCCTCCGCTGAGGCGGCCCGATCAGGGCTGCTCGTGCCGGGCGGCCGGCGGCAGCCACCGGGGGTCGACGCCGTCGTCGGGCTCGAGCGGCCGCATGGCCAGGTCGATGGCCGACCACAACGTCTTGGAGACGGGGTAGAAGGCGAGCGGCACGATGACGGCCACGGCGATCACCGCGCCCACCGCCCAGGCCAGCGTGGCGGTCGAGTCGCTGGAGTAGGTCACGGTGAAGCCGATCACCACGGCGACCAGCACGGCGCCGAAGCTGACGATCGTGTTCATGCCCAGCGCGCCGATCCAGTGGCCTTCGATGCGCTCCAGGTCGAAGCCGCAGCGGGGGCAGTGGCGCACCATGTGGACCCAGCGGCGGAACAGCCCCCGGCCGCCGCACACCGGGCAGCGCATGGTGATGCCGCGCAGCAGCAGCCGCCCGACGGTGAGCGGCTCGGGTGCGGCGGGCGCCTGCCCGGGGGAGACGGACGAGTCCTGCACGAGGCCAGCATGCCGTGCCCCGCCGCGGAACGGTAACGTGCGGCCGGTCCGGGGGGTCTGGACCGGCCCGAGGGGGAGGGCGCGATGACCGATCGTCGGATCGGCCGCCGGCTGGCGGCGCTGGTTCTCGTGGTGGCGACGGCGACGACCGCCTGCGTGCTGCCGCCCCGTCGACCGGGCGGCGGCCACGGCGGGCCGCCCCGGTTCGAGGGCGAGATCGACCTCGAGCTGGTGACCGACCCGTCGATCTGCGATCCGCTGGGCGGCGACCGCTGCCTGCTGCCGTTCCCCAACGACCACTTCACCGTCGCCGACCGCTCGACGGCGACGGGGCGCCGGGTGCAGATCGACCCGGCGGCGACGCCGGCCAACGCCGCCGGGGTCCACATCGACCCGACCGAGATCAACCGCAACGACGGCTTCTCGCCGGGCGCCGCGATCGCCGTCCACCTGCCCGGCATCGACCCCGAGCGGAGCGGGCTCGCGCCGATCACCGACATGGGCGCCTCGCTGCGCCGGGACGCGCCGATCGTGATCGTCGACGCCGTCACGGGGAAGCGGCACCCCTACTGGGCGGAGCTCGACGCCGGCGCCAGCGCCCCCGAGGCCCAGCTGCTGTTCGTGCGACCGGCCCGGAACTTCGCCGAGGGCCGCCGCTACGTCGTCGGCATCCGCGGGGTCATCGACGGCGACGGCGAGCCGATCGAGGCGGGCGACGTCTTCCGGGCCTACCGCGACCGGCTGCGCACCGACGTGCCCGAGGTCGAGGCCCGGCGATCCCACATGGAGGGCATCTTCCGCACGCTGCACCGGGCCGGCGTCGAGCGCGACGAGCTGGTCCTGGCCTGGGACTTCACGGTGGCGAGCAGCCGGAACCTGTCCGAGCGCCTGCTCGCCATGCGCGACGACGCCTTCGCCCGCCTCGGCGACGACGCCCCCGCGTTCACCGTGACCCGGGTGGCGCCGAGCTCGCGCGAGGGCCTGGCCACCGAGGTCGAGGGCACCTTCGA
>DATGPY010000310.1:0-19014 GCA_035304465.1 Acidimicrobiales bacterium
CGAGCGCGTGGTAGCCGGGGTCGATGAAGTCCGGCCCCACCTTCGCCGCCGCCACCCGGTGGCCGGCGGCCGCCAGGGCGGCGAGCAGACCGGTCGCCACCGTCGTCTTGCCGACGCCCGAGTGCGTGCCGGCGACGACCACGCGAGGGCCGAGCTGCACGGGAGCGAACGTAGCCCGGTGCGACGCGCAGGACGCAGGGTCCGCGATCGGGCAGACGTGGGCATGACATGTGATGTCATGGTTTCTCAGTCGATATGACACCTGGCGAGACGGTTACGTACCGTGGAGGTGCCGCCACGCGGGGTTCGTTCCGGCGTGGGGTCGTTGTCGGGTGACGGGGTCTGGCGCTGGGGGATCGAGGCGTTGGGGACGAGCGTGGACGAGGCGGTGTCGCCTCTGGTCGAGATCGAGCGGGCCGTGCAGGAGCGGGCCAAGGACATCTCGCTCGAGATGTCCGAGCCCGGGGGCGAGGCGAAGCTCCGAGCGCTCATCCGGGACGAGGTGGCGCGCTGGGACGACGACGTGCGCCGTGGCCGTCGCGCCTTCCCGCTGCCCGACCCCGACCTGGTGGTCGAGCGGGCCTTCCGCGACCTCGCCCGCTACGGGCCGCTCACCGAGCTGCTCGAGGACGACGACGTCTGGGAGATCATGGTCAACGCGCCCGACGCCGTGTTCGTGCGCCGCCACCGTGGCCCGTCGGGCTACCACGACGAGGTCTTCCACGACGACGAGCACGTTCTGCGCACGCTGACCAAGCTGCTGGACGACGCGGCGACCGCCCACCGCAGCCTGGACCCGGCCGAGGGGCTGCAGGACGCCCAGCTCGACGACGGCGCCCGGGTCCACATCGTGCACGGCGACGTGGCCCGCGGCGGTCACGTGCTGGTGAACATCCGCAAGTTCACCGGCATCCCGTTCCGGTCGCTGGGCGAGCTGGTCGATCGGGACATGCTCACCCCGCAGGTGGCCGGGTTCCTCGCCGCCTGCGTCCACGCGCGGCTGTCGATCGTGTTCTCCGGCCCGCCGGGCTCGGGCAAGACGACGCTCCTGTCGTGCACGGCGGCCGAGCTCGACCCGGCGCTGCGGGTCGTCGTGGCCGAGGAGGTGTTCGAGTCCGACATCCCGCTGCCCAACGTCGCCCACATGCAGACCCGGGCGGCACGTGCCGATCGCCCCGCGGTCGACCTGCGGAGGCTGGTCGCCGGCTTCCTCCGCATGGCGCCGGACGTCGCCGTGGTGGGCGAGGTCCGCGACCGCGAGGCGCTGCCGCTCCTGCTCACGCTGTCGTCTGGCGTCAGCGGGTTCACCACCATCCACGCCGGCTCGGCCCGCCAGGCGCTGACCCGCCTGCGGTTCATCTGCCAGCTGGCCGACACCTCCGGCGGGCTGCCGCTGACCGCGCTCAACTCGCTGGTCAGCGAGAGCCTCGACGTCGTCGTCCAGTGCGCCCGCACGCCGGACGGTCCCCGGGTCACCGAGGTGGCGACGGTCGAGGACCTGGCCGGTGGCGCAGACGCCACCCACTTCACGGTCACCGAGGTGTTCCGCCGCCCCGGGCCGGGCCAGCCGCTGGTCTGGACCGGCGACCTCCCCGTTCGGGCCGCCCGCCCCCTGGCCGAGGCCGGGCACGACCTCCGGGCGCTCCTGGAGGGTGGTCACCGGTGACCGGGCTGCTGCTCGCCCTCTGCGCAGCGACCGGCACCCACCTCCTGTACACCGCCGTCGTGTTCGGCTGGCGGGGCCTGGCGCCCGGTTCGCGGGTGGAGGGTTCCGGGGTCCGCCGCCCGAGCCTGGGCGACCGGCTGGCCGCTGTCGGCCTGGCCCGAGGGGAGCTGCCCCAGTTCGCGGCGGTGGCCGCCGGCCTCGCCGTCGCGGGCGGGGCGCTGGGGCTCGCGATGTTCGGCGGTCCGCTGCCGGCCCTCGCCCTGGCGCTCCTGCTCGGCGCCTCGCCGGTGGCGTCGCTCCGGGTGCGCCGGGACCAGCGCCGGGCCGCCGCCCAGGAGGCGTGGCCCCGCCTCGTCGAGGAGATCCGCATCCTCACGTCGTCGGTGGGCCGGTCCGTGCCGCAGGCGCTGTTCGAGGCCGGGCGGCGGGCACCGGCCGAGCTGCGGCCGGCCTTCGAGGCAGCCCACCGCGAGTGGCTGCTGACGACCGACTTCGAGCGGACCGTGCGGACGCTGAAGGTGGGCTTGGCCGATCCGACGGCCGACGCCGCCTGCGAGACCCTGCTCGTCGCCCACGAGGTGGGCGGCACCGACCTCGACCGCCGCCTGGAGGCACTGGTCGAGGACCGGATCCTGGACGTGCAGGGGCGCAAGGACGCCCGGGCCAAGCAGGCCGGCGTGCGCTTCGCCCGCCGGTTCGTCCTGCTGGTTCCGTTGGGGATGGCGCTCGTGGGCATGAGCATCGGCACCGGCCGGGCCGCCTACGCCACCCCGTGGGGGCAGTCGATGGTGGTCCTCGGCATCGCCGCGGTGGCCCTGTGCTGGGTGTGGGCCGGACGGCTGCTTGCGCTGCCCGAGGAGGAGCGGGTGTTCCACACATGAGTGACGTCCCCGCCCACCTCGTCGCCGGCTCGGCGCTGTGCCTGTTCCTCGGGTCGACGCTGGTGCTCAGTGAGCTGCCGTGGTTCCGGCGCCGGCCGCTCGTCGACCGCCTGGCCCCCTACGTGCCGGGCGGCGCCGCGGTCCCGCGCCGCAGCGCACTGATGTCGGCGGCGTCGGTCGGCCAGGTGATCGCCCCGCTCGCCCGGGCCGTCGGCGAGCGGCTGGCCCGGCTGTTCGGCGTGACCGAGCCGGTCGCCGTGCGCCTCGAGCGCATCCACTCGCCGCTGGACGCCACCGCCTTCCGGGTGCGGCAGCTGGCGTGGATGGTCGCGGGCGTGGTCGGCGGCGGGCTGCTGGCCGTGGGCGCGGGTCTGGGCGGGCCGCTGGCGCTGGCGTTCGTCGCCGGCGGCCCGGTTCTGGCCTTCCTCCTCCTCGAGCAGCGGCTGGCGACGGCCTCGGCCCGCTGGCAGCGCCGGATCGAGCTGGAGCTGCCGGTCGTCGCCGAGCAGCTCGGCATGCTGCTCGGTGCCGGCTACTCGCTCGGCTCGGCGCTGGCTCGGCTCGCGGCCCGGGGCGCCGGGGCGTGCGGGCGCGACCTCGGCCGGGTCACCGGGCGCATCCGCCAGGGCCTCACCGAGGTGGAGGCGCTGCGCGAGTGGGCGGAGGTCGCCGACGTCGACGCCCTGCGCCGGCTCGTCGGGGTCCTCGCGCTCAACCGCCGGGCCGGCGACCTCGGCCGGCTGATCAGCGACGAGGCGCGCGCCATGCGGCGGGACCTCCACCGGCAGCTGATCGAGACGATCGAGCGGCGGGCCCAGCAGGTCTGGATCCCGGTGACGGTGGCGGCGCTGGTGCCCGGGGTGATCTTCCTCGCCGTGCCGTTCGTCGAGGCGCTCCGTCTCTTCTCGTCCGCCTGACGAGCCGATCCGCTCGCCGGCACGACTCGAGCGACACCCGACAGGAGGAGGACAGTGGACCGACAGGTGACAGGCAACCGGGGGCGGGCGCGGGCGGCGGCGGCCGCCGTGTGGACGGGCGCCCGGCGGGTCGTCCGGACGGGGCGGCTACGGGCCGACGACCGCGGCGAGGGCGTCGTCTCCGCGGCGATCGTCGTGCTGATCATGGCGGCGATCGGCGCGCTGATGTGGGTCAGCTTCCGGGGGATGTGGAACGACATCGAGAGCGACACGCGGGAGAAGATCAGCGAGGTGGGCACCTGATCCGGCGCCCTCCTCGCCCTGCCGTCGGGCGGCGGGCCCGGCGGGTGCGGGGCGGCGACCGGGGGGTCGGCGTCGTCGGGACCTCGATCGGCTTCCTCGTGTTCCTGCTGTTCCTCTACGGCGCGCTGCAGGTGGTGATCGGGCTGTACGCCACGTCGGTGCTGCGGGCGGTCGTGCACGACGCCGCAGCCCGGGCGGCGGCCGGCGGCGGGACCGATCCGGCGAGCCTCGAGCGGATCGCCGCGGACGCCGAGGCGTCCCTCGGGGCGATGGGTCGCCGGCCCTCGACGGTCGTCTCGTTGGAGGTCGTCGACGAGGACGGCGACGGCGTCGGCGACGTCGTCGTGGGGCGGGGCCGGGCGGTGCCGCCCCGGTTCGTCCCGCCGTCGATCGGCGGGATGCTCGGCTTCGAGGAGGTCAGAGCCGGCGCCCGG
Source organism: Acidimicrobiales bacterium (assembly GCA_035304465.1). Lineage (GTDB taxonomy): Bacteria > Actinomycetota > Acidimicrobiia > Acidimicrobiales > VFJN01 > ZC4RG19. Next base: position 4,202 of record DATGPY010000310.1, read on the forward strand.
GTCCGCATCGAGCGGGTGCGCTGAGCGAGCCGGGCGCGTTCGTGCGCGCACCGGCCCCGACGACCGCACGGCACCGTGACGCCGGTCACTTACCCGCAGTAACGTAGGTCCACCGGGCGCCCGGCCGGCCCCACGGGGGGATCACGAGGGGGAGCAGCGATGGACACGTCCCGCGAGACGACCGACGGCCCGCCGGCCGCGGCCGAACCGGCGCGGTCGTCGACGACCGTCCGCGACGCCGCCCGCGACATCGCCGCGGTCGCGACGCTCGGCGCCGCCGTCATCCACTTCGCCTTCGCGCCCGCCCACTTCGACGACACGACCTCGCACGGGGCGTTCTTCGTCGTCGTCGGGTGGGCCCAGCTGTTCGGGGCCGCGGCCCTCGCCTTCCGGTGGCGGCCACAGCGGCGCTGGCTCCTCGGCACCGCGGCGCTGAACCTGGCCGTCGCCGCGCTGTGGCTGCTCACCCGCACGGCCGGCCTTCCGGCCGAGCCGGCCGAGCCCGTCGGGTTCCCCGACGCCCTGGCCAGCGCGCTCGAGGTCGTCGCGGCCACGGCGGCCGTCGCCGTCGCCCTCGGCTGGCTGGTCGACCGCACGGTGCAGCGCCCGTCGCTGGCGGTCACCGGCCTGCCGACGATCGCGGTCGTCGCCGTCGTCACCGCCTCGGTCGTGCCGTCCCTGGGCGGCGGCCACAGCCACGACGGCGACGGCCACGACCACGGCCCCGGCGTACCCGAGGGCGAGTCGGCCGCCGACGGCCACGACCACGGCACGAACGGGGGCGATGACGACGACTTCGCCGCCCGCCGCATCGCCGCCCTCACCGGCTACCTGTCCGACGAGGAGATCGAGCGCCACCGCGAGTCCAGCAAGGAGTTCCTCGCCGAGCAGCTCCGGGCCCGGTCCGGCCTGCTGGCCGAGCTGCCCGAGGACGAGCGCGAGCGCCGCATCGCCGAGTTCGTCGACTGGTCGGTCGAGCACGCCCTCGACGCCGAAGCCCCGCCGGGGCTGGAGGAGGGCGAGGCCACGATGCACGTGCACGGGCTCACCGAATGGAAGGACCTGACCTCGCCCGAGGAGGTGCTCCAGCTGCAGGAGCAGCTGCGGATCGCCGGCTCGGTCGTGCCCAAGTACCCGACCGCGGCCGACGCGATGGCCGACGGCTACTTCATGGTGACCCCGTACGTGCCGGGCATCGGCGCCCACTACCTCAACGTCGAGCTGCTGACCCGCGACGGCTTCGACCCGGCCGCGCCCGAGATGCTGCTGTTCAACGGCAACGAGCCGACGTCCGAGCTCGTCGGGCTCAGCTACGCCACCCTCGGCGACGAGCCGCCCGAGGGCTTCGCCGGCGAGAACGACGAGTGGCACGAGCACCCGGCGCTGTGCATCGTCGGCGGGCTGGTCGTCGGGCCCGACAACACGCCGGAGGACCTGTGCGAGTCGGTCGGTGGCCGGATCGGCATGCCGTGGGAGAAGCCGATGTGGATGGGGCACCTCTGGCAGGTCGAGGGGTGGGAGTCGCCCTGGGGCCTGTTCAGCGGCGAGAACCCGGCCCTCAACCTGGCGACCGCCGACCTCTGAGCCCCGCTCGGCGGCGCCGACCGGCACGCCCGACCGGGACGGGACGCGTGCGCGCCCGTCCCGGTTACCGTCGGGGTGGTGAGCGACACGGACGACCTGCAGACCGGCGACGCACCGGACGGCGGCGACGAACCCGACCGCGCCGCGCCCGACGGCGAGCAGCCGTACCGCTCGGGGTTCGTCTCCATCGTGGGCCGGCCGAACGTCGGCAAGTCGACGTTGCTCAACCGCATCCTCGGCCGGAAGGTGGCGATCGTCTCGGACAAGCCGCAGACCACCCGCCACCGCATCCAGGGCGTGCTCACCCGCCCCGACGTGCAGATCGTGTTCGTCGACACCCCCGGCATCCACAAGCCCCGCACCGCGCTGGGCGAGCGCCTCAACGTCACTGCGCAGTCGGCCATCCCCGACGTCGACGTGGTGGTCTTCGTCGTCGACGCCACCCAGCCGTTCGGCCGGGGTGACCGGTGGGTGGCCGAGCGCATCCCCGACGACTCGGTCCTCGTGGTCAACAAGATCGACGCGGTGAAGCCCGATCAGGTCCTCCGCCAGCTGGCGGCGACGGCCGAGCTGGAGCTGTCCGAGTACTTCCCGGTGTCGGCCCGGACCGGGGAGGGCGTCGGCGAGCTGGTCGAGCACCTGGCGTCGCGGATGCCCGAGGGGCCGCAGTACTTCCCGCCCGACATGGTGACCGACGTGCCCGAGGCGTTCTGGGTCGCCGAGCTGGTGCGGGAGCAGCTGCTGGCCGTGACCCGAGAGGAGCTGCCGCACTCGATCGCCACCCGGGTGACCGAGTGGGAGTGGCCCTACATCCGCTGCGAGATCCTCGTGGAGCGGGAGTCGCAGAAGGGCATCGTCATCGGCAGGAAGGGGTCGGTGCTCAAGCAGGTGGGCGTGCGGGTGCGGGAGCAGCTGCCGCCCGGCGCCTACCTCGACCTGCACGTCAAGGTCGACAAGGACTGGCAGCGCCGCCCCGCGGCGCTCGATCGGCTGGGCTTCTGACCACCCCGGCGTCGGCGGGCGCCGGGTGCCGGTCGCGCCTCAGCCGCCGGCCCCGGCCCGGCCGGCCGCCGTGGGTGCGCCGCCCTCCGCTGTTGTCCGCAGCTCGCGCAGGAACGCCTCGATGTCGGCCCGGTCGCGGGTGCGCCGCATGGGCGGCAGCGTGGCGACGATCTTCGGCCCGTAGCGGGCGGTGGCGAGGCGGGGATCGAGCACGGCGATCGCGCCCCGGTCGGCCGAGCTTCGGATGAGGCGACCGATGCCCTGGGCCAGCATGGTCGCCGCCCGGGGGACGTCGATGGCCAGGAACGCGCCCGGGCCCACCCGCTCGCGCCGGGCCTGCAGCAGCGGGTCGTCGGGCCGGGGGAAGGGCAGTCGGTCGATGGTCACGAGCGACAGCGACGGTCCCGGCACGTCGATGCCCTGCCAGAAGCTGGTGGTGGCGAACAGGCAGGTCTCGGGTTCGCTGGCGAACCGTGCCACCAGGGCGGGCTTGGGCTGCTCGCCTTGCACGACGATCGGGTGGGAGAGGCGCTCGCGCAGCACCTCCGCCGCCCGGTGCATGGCCTTGTAGCTGGTGAACAGGGCGAGGGTCCGGCCGCCGGCGGCATCGATCAGCGCGCCGATCTCGTCGATTGCCGCGTCGGCCCAGCGGGGGTCGGTGGGGCGGGGGAGGTGGGCGGCGCAGTAGATGAGGCCGTTGCCGCGGTAGTCGAAGGGGCTGCCGACATCCAGCAGCTCGTCGGCCCGCTGGGGGAGGCCCAGGCGAGGGCCGATGCCAGGTGGCAGGGTGGCGCTGGTGAGCACCGCCGTGCGCTGCGACCACAGCCGCTCGCGCAGCAGCCCGGTGACGTCGAGGGGCGCCAGCCGCAGCACCGGGGCGTGGTCCGGCCCGGCGACGAACAGGACGTCCGCGTCGGTGGGCGCCGCCACGGCGTCGAGGTCGTCGAGCAGGCTCGTCGCCGCCTGGCGGGCCCGGATCGCCCGGGCGCTGACGTCGTCGGTGGCGTCGTCGGGGATGTTGCGCAGCGCCGCCTGTGCCGCCTCGACCCGGCGCCGGACCGCGGCGAGCGCGCCCGCCACCCCGTCCGGCAGCGGGGCGGTGAGCCTCTGGTCGCGGTGGGGGCGGAGGGCGCCCGCGAGCACGGTACCGGCGTCGACCACGCCCGTGATGGTGTCGCCCGCCTCGGCCAGGATCCCCCGGAGCATGCTGCCCAGGTGGGTGAAGCGGCCGGCGCCGATCTCGACGCCGGTCGTCGCCGAGATGACGTCCTCGAGCACGTGGGCCTCGTCGACGACCACGACGTCGTGCTCGGGCAGGATCGCCCCGCCGCTCGCCAGGTCGAGGCCGTAGAGGTGCAGGTTGACCACGACGACGTCGGCCTCGGCTGCCGTCGCCCGCGCCGCCTCGGCGAAGCACCGGTCGCCCCGGGGGCACCGCGCGGCGCCGGGGCAGTCGCGGGAGGTCGTGCTGACCGCCGCCCACGTCGCCTCCCGGGGTTCGACCTCGAGCTCGGACCGGTCACCCGTGCGGGTGGTGGCCGCCCAGGCAGCGATGGCGGCGAGCTCCTCGGCGTCCGCGCGCTCGGCCAGGCCGTCGAGGCGCAGCTGGTCGGCGGGACGAGGGCGGCCGCCGGACCGCCGGGGCGCGGCGACCGGCGAGCCGTCGGGCCCGCCGCCGTCGTCGGGCACCAGCTCGGCCAGCCGCTGGACGCACACGTAGTTGGCCCGGCCCTTGAGCACAGCCCACCGGAACCGCCGGCCGAGGTGGCGCTCGAGGAACGGCAGGTCCTTGGTGGCGAGCTGGTCCTGCAGCGCCCGGGTGGCGGTGGCCACGACGACCCGCTTGCCGGCCAGGATCGTGGGGACGAGGTAGCCGAGGGTCTTGCCGGTGCCGGTGCCCGCCCGGACGACGAGGTGCCGGCCGGACGCGACCGCGTCCGCCACGGCGGTGGCCATCTCGACCTGGCCGGGCCGGGCCTCGCCGCCGCCCGGCAGCGCCGCCACCACGCGGGCGAGCGCGTCGGCGACGGCGGAGCGGGTCACGCCGGGCGACGGTAGCCCGCCCACCCGCGGGCCCGGTGCAGCCGGCGCCGCGGATGGCGGGCCTGTCGGCGGGCGGCGGCCGGCGGTCACGTGACGACCAGTGCGTCGTCGCCCTCGGCTGCGCGGCGCCGCACCTCGTCGACCGCGGTGGCCAGGTCCGGCAGGCGCCGCTCCACCGGGCCCGCGGGCGTGAGGAAGACGAACACCACCTCGGCGACCGGTTCGCCGGTGGCCTGGCCGACCGCCAGCGCGTAGGACGCGCCCTGCAGCCGGTAGCGGGCCACGAGGGGGTCGAGGTCGACCTGCGGCCCGGACGGGCCGGTCTTGTAGTCGACGACGACGAGTCCGTCGGGCCGGCGGTAGAGGAGGTCGACGTAGCCCTCCAGCGTCCGGCCGCCCGCCAGCGGCACCCCGACGTACAGCTCGCGCCAGTGGGGGCTGGCCGCGGCCTCGGCGACGGCGGGTGCGGCGAGGGCGGCGCGCACCAGCGCACCGATGTGGTCCTCGTGGCCGAGCACGCCCTCGGCCGCCGCCTGGGCGGCGACGGCGGCATCGATCGCCGCGTCCGGTGCGCCCCGCAGGTCGATGGTCTGCAGCACACCGTGGACGGCCCGGCCCACCGCGGAGCCGTAGCGCCCCTTCTGCCAGGCGGGCAGGTCCAGGTCGCGGGGCCGCTTGTGCAGCCCGGGGTCGGCGACCGCGTCCGGTCGGCCGTCGTCGGTGAGGGCGGTGGCGGCCAGCGTCCGTGGCCGGGCGCCGGCGGCCACGGCGGCGTCGCGCCGGCGCCGCCACTCGTCGAAGGGCGGCAGCGCCGGGGCGTCCGGCGTGGTCGGGTCGGCCGGCTCCGCGGTGGCACCGTCGCCGCCGGGCGGACCGGTGTCGCCGGTGGTGCCCTCGGCGCCGTCCCCGGCGACGTCGGTGCCGAGGACCGGCAGCGCCTCGATCCCGTCGGCCAGTGCGCGGGCCAGCAGCTCGGCGCTGGTCAGCTTGGCGGCGTCGTCGGGCTGGCTCTTGCGGGACTTGCGGTGCAGCGAGACGACCAGGTGGTCCTGGGCCCGGGTGCAGGCCACGTAGAGGAGGCGGACCCGCTCGTCGTGGGACATCTGCTCGTCGATCGGCTTCCAGTCCTCGAACGCGGCCGTCTTGACCGCCGTGCCCACCCGGATGGCGCACTCCTGGCCGGGCGGCCAGACCACCTCGACGCCCGCCGACCGCCGCTGGGGCTGGGTCGAGAGGCCCGAGACGATCGTGATGGGGAACTGCAGCCCCTTGGCCGCGTGGATCGTCATGATCCGCACGGCGTCGTCGTCGGTCTCGGGCAGGACCGCCTCGGACACCCTGCTGCCCTCCGCCGTCTGCTGGCGCACCCACGCGAGGTACTGGCGCAGCGTGCCGTGGGTGGCGTCGGTCCACGCCCGGGCCTGGTCGACGACGAACCGCACCCGCCGCCACAGGTCGCGGGGGCGCCCGTCGGCCCACCCCAGCTCGAGCACCCGCCGGTCGCGCACGACCCGGTCGACCAGCTCGCTGGGGGCCAGCCAGCGGCGCGCCCGGTGCATCTCGTGGAGGTAGGCGAGCCCCGCGCACACCGGGTCGTCCGTCGGGGCACCGTCGGGGAGGGGGAGCGAGTGGTCGAACCGGCCGCCCAGCTCGTGGCGGAAGCGGAACAGGTCGTCGTCGCCGCAGGCGAACAGCGGCGAGCGCAACGCCGACACGGTGGCCAGCTCGTCGCTCGGGTCGTCGATGGCCCGGAGGGTGAGCAGCAGGTCGCGCACCAGCCGGCTGGCGTAGACGAGCGACGCCGACTCGGTCCGGTAGGAGATGCCGGCCTCGGTGAGCGCGTCCTCCAGCGCCGGCAGCGAGGTGCGGGCGGGCACGAGGACGGTGATGTCGCCCGGACGGGCCGGCTGCCAGTCGGGGACGGGCCCGCCGCCGCTGCGGTCGACCAGCCAGCCCTCCGCCAGCGCGGTGCGGATCGCGGCGGCGACGTCGGCGGCCTCCCGTCGCCGGACCTCGTCGGCCTTGGGCTCGTCCTCGTGCTGCGCGACGCCGAGCAGCGCCACCGGGGGCCCGACCGGGGCGTCGCCCCGCACCGCGGCGAACGGCTCGTAGTCCGGCTGGGACGGCAGGCCGTCGTGCCGCTGCGGGACCATGAGCGTCCCGAAGACCCGGTTGACCAGCTCGACGATGCTGCGGCCGGTGCGGAAGTTGGTGGTCAGCGAGACGAGGCGGCCGCCGTCGCCGAACCGTTCCGCCGCCCGCAGGAACATCGAGATGTCGGCCCGCCGGAACCGGTAGATCGACTGCTTGGGGTCGCCGACGAAGAACAGGTGCCCCTCGCGGGTGCCGACCTCGTGCCACTGGGCGCCGGGCCGGACGTCGTCGGGGCTGGCGATCAGCACCGCGAGGTCGACCTGGATCGGGTCGGTGTCCTGGAACTCGTCGATGAGCAGGTGCCGGTAGCGCTGGTGCAGGGCCCGCCGCACGGTCGGGCCGTGGGTCGGGTCGCGCAGGACCTGCCGGGCGAGCACGAGCAGGTCGTGGAACTCGAGCTCGCCGGCGTCGCGCCGCTCGGCGGCCGCGTCGAGGGTGAATCGGCGCAGCTCGACCGCCAGCCGGCGCACGGCCTGGTGGGCGATGCGGTCGCGCAGCGCGTCGAGCTTCGCCTGCAGGTCGGTGTAGCGCTGCTTGAGCTCGCCGACGTCGCAGGTCGGCCAGTTCTCCCGCCGCCCGTGCGCCTTGCGCCTCGGGCGCCCGGTCTCCTCGCGGAGGAGCGCGAGGCGGGCGACGTCGTCGGGGGCCTGCCGCACCCGCCGGGCCCACACCTCGAACCGGCCGAGCTGGTCGTAGAACCTGTCGTCCTCGGCGACGCAGTGGTCGCGCATGGCGACCAGGGCGTCGACCTCGTCGAGAAGCGCGGCCAGCTCGTGGTCCCACGGCGCGACGTCGACGGGCACCGCCGGGGCGTGGTCCTCGACAAGGTCCCAGTTGTCGTTGAACGCCTGCGCGATGAGCCGCAGGTGGTCGACGCGCACACCGGCGGCGGTGGCGTGGAGCAGCGCCCGCTCGACCGCCGCGTCCTCGAGCAGCCGGTCGACGAAGCGGCTCCAGCGCTCGTCGAACGCGACCGCGGAGGCGACCTCGTCGAGCACCTCGATTCGGGGCGGCAGCCCGGCCTCGACCGGGTGCTCGGTGAGGATGCGCTGGGCGAAGCCGTGGAGCGTGCCGATGGCCGCGCTGTCGAGGTCGGCGAGCGCCGTCCGGCACCGGGCGGCCCGCTCGCCGACCTCGTGGCGGACGGCGTCGGCGAGCTCGTCCTCGAGGCGTCGCCGCACCCGGTCGCGCAGCTCGGTCGCGGCCTTCTCCGTGAACGTGATGGCGGCGATCGCCTCGAGGCCCGCGGTGCCGGTGGTGACCAGTCGCACGATGCGGTCGACCAGCGCCCGGGTCTTTCCGGCGCCGGCACCGGCCTGGACGAACAGCGTCCGGTCGAGCTCGCCGACGATGCGGTCGCGGGCCGCCTGGTCGGGCGGCGGGCTCGGCTGCGTGGCGGTCGTGCCGGTCACGCCGCCTCCTCGCCGGCGCGGGGCTCGACCAGCTCGGCGTACAGCGCGACCGCCGGGTCGTCGCGCTTGCGCTCCCAGGCACGCTGCAGGTCGGCCACGCCCATGCCGTCGGGGTCGCAGTAGGCGCAGGCCATCGAGCGCAACCAGGTCTCGACCGGGTGGTGGGGGAACACGCCGCGCTCGATGCCGGACACGATCGTGCCGACCGTCCGGGTGACGTGGGCGAGGACGCCCGCGTCGACCTGGTAGCCGACCCGGGTGAACCCGGCGCGGTCGGACACGAACCAGTACTCGGCCGTGACCGGCGCGTCCGGCCGGCCGGTCGCGGCCCGGGCGGCCAGCGCGTAGACCGGCAGCTGCAGGCGCGTGCCCCGGGCGTCGGGGTCGTCGGCCGACAGGCCCTGGTAGTCGCGGACGCCCCCGGTCTTGTAGTCGAGGACGACGAGGCTGCCGTCGGCACCCTCGTCGACCCGGTCGATGGAGCCCCGGAACCGGAGGACCCGGCCGTCGTCGAGGCGCAGCTCGACCGGTGGCACGCCGCCGTCGTCGCCGAAGCCGAACTCGTGCTCGGCGGCCAGCGGCCGGGTGCCGGTCTCCCGCCGGCGGGCGTCGTCCTCGGCGAGGAAGCGGTCGGCGAGGGCGACGACGGCCGCCCGGTCCCGCCGCCAGAACACCGGTCGCCCGGTGAGGCCCCGGGCCTCGTACTCGTCGCACACCTCCCCGGCGATCTCGCGGATGCGGGTGCGGTCGTCGGCGGACCACGGCTGCCCGGGGCCGGGACGCTGCGCCGGCGGCCGGGCGAGGACCTCGCGCACGAACCGCTCGAGGATCTCGTGGACGAGGCTGCCCCGCACGAGCGCCGGCATCTCCAGCTGCTGCTCCGGGTCCTCGACCGGGCGCACCTCGAGCAGGCGCTCGGCGAAGTAGGCGAACGGGCAGCGGGCCCACGACTCCAGGCGGGTGGCGGAGACGACCGTGTCGACGGGCGAGGGGACGGCGACCCCGGCGAGGTTGCCGTCGAAGCGGGTGAAGGCGCGGCCGAGCCGGGCCCGGACGACCTCGACGCCCGCCCGCGTCCGCTCGTCGGCCCCGTCCGGGCCCCGCCGCAGCCGGTACTCCTGGGCCGTGGCCGGGAACGCGCAGTGGCGCACGCCGTGGGCGAACGACGGGACGTGCTCGATCCACGGTGCGCGCCAGCCGTCGAGCTCGTCGGCGGGGAGGCGCCGTCCGGCCAGCGCCGCGGCGACGTCGCCGAGCCACCGGGAGGGCACGCGCTGGCTGCTGGCCCGCAGGTCGCCCCGGGGCACGCACAGGACGTGCCGACCGGCGGCGGCCAGCGCCGCGACCAGCCGGCGGTGGTCGCGCCCGACCCGGGCCCGGCGCAGCTCGAGCTGGCCCCCGGTGGCGCGGCGGTCGGCGTCGGACAGGAGGGCGTCGTCGCGCACCGGCGCCGGCAGCGTGCCCTCGGCCATGCCCAGCACGACGACCAGGTCGAGGTCGAGGCCCACGGCGAACGACAGCGGCCCGACGAACACGCCCTCGCCGAAGCGACCGATCCGGCCGAGGTCGGCCTCGAGCTCCAGCTCGAGGGTCCGGCGGAACACGTCGAGACCCGCGGGGCCGGCGATGCTGTCGAGGCCCGCCAGGCGGTCGAGGGCGGCGTCGATCTTCTCGGCTGCCCGCACCTCGTCGGCCGGCCAGCCGTCACCGTCCCGCCAGTGGCCGACCAGCCGCTCGACCAGGGCGCGCAGCCACGCCACCCGCTCGGCCCAGGGCGCCGGTCGGGCCCGGGCCTCGGTGAGGCTGTCGACGACGTCGAGGACCAGGGCCCGCAGGCGCCGGGCGCGCTCGGCCTGCCGCCGGGCCGCGGCGACGGCGGCAGCGTCGCGCTCGTCGGCGCGGGCGGCCAGCTCGTCGGCCTCGTGCTCGTACTCGCGGGCGGCGCGGGACAGCAGCGCGTCCCAGTGGGCGCGGCCGGCGACGACGCCCGCCCGCCGGGAGATGCGCTCCCACGCCCCGGCCGGGCTGTCGCCGCCGGCGTCGGCCCCTCGGGCCAGCAGACCGAGCACGTCGGAGCGCCGGAAGTCGTGGTCGGGGAGCGCGAGGAGCCCGAGGACCGTCTGGCCGAGCACGCTGGCGGCCAGCGGCCGGACCGCCGCGCCGTTGCGGGGGATGCCGGCGGCGGCGAGCTGCTCGTGGACCAGGCGGGCGTACGGGGTGGGCGAGCCGTAGAGGACGGCGATGCGCTCGAGCGGCGTGCCGTCGCGCACGGCGTCGACGACCCGGCGGATCGCAGCCCTGACCTCGTCGTCGGCGTCGGAGGCGGTGACGACGCGGGTGCCCTCGACCGACACCGGCAGCGGCGGGGCCGTGGCGTCGACCGGGGTGCCGTCGAGCCCCTCCCGGGCACGCCGGAGGGCGTCGGGCAGCGGGACGCCCATGCGCTGCAGGGACCGGGCCACGCCCGCGTCGGCGTCGCCGCGGCCCGTGACGCCGACCACGACGGTGGTGGGCACGTGGGCGGCGAGCGCGGCGAGCAGCTCGGCCTGGCGGCGGAGCAGGTCCTGCGGGAGGTGGACGACCAGCCGGCCGAGCTCGCCCGCCAGCCGGTCGCCGTCGGTCGCCACCCGGGCCACGGCGGCGGCGGTGAGCTCGGACTCGTCGTACCAGCCGGCGGCGAGCGCGGCCCGGGCCCGGCGGTAGACGCCGACGACCGAGCGCGCCCGCGGGCTGGCGGCCGCAAGTGCATCGAGGGCGTCGTCGGCGAGGTCGGACAGCTCGGCGAAGGAGGCGACGAGCGCCCGCTCGGTGGCGGGGTGCGCGGCCACCGGGGCGAACATCCCCGGCTCCTCGGCGAGGGCCCGGCGGACGGCCGCGGCGATGACCGGGGTGGACACCGGCCGGCGCCCCTCGGCGGCCAGCGCCGACGCGCCCAGCAGCTCGGCCAGGCGGTAGACGGTGAGGAAGGTGACGGCGGCGACGCCCGCACCGCCGGGGGCGACCGGGCCGAGCTCCCCGGCGGCGAGCAGGCGGCGGGCGGTGACGCCGACGTGGTTGCTGGGCACGACGACCGTGACCGGGGCGAGCGCGTCACCGTCCTTGGCCTGCGCGACCGCCCGCCGCAGGGCCTCGAGGGCCGGGCGGCCGTAGGGGGTGGTGACGACCTCGACGGGCACGGCAGCCAGGCTATGCAGGAGGTGTGACACCATCGGTGACCCGCCGGCACCCGGCCCGACGGCCGGACGACCTCCCGCCACCCCCACGCCGAGCGGATAGTTTGCCCAGGTGATCCCCGACGGCATCGACCCACGACGCATCCCCACCCACATCGCCTGCGTGATGGACGGCAACGGGCGCTGGGCCCAGCGCCGCGGCCTGCCCCGCACCGAGGGCCACGCCGCTGGCGAGGCCGCGCTGTTCGACACGGTCGAGGGGGCGCTCGAGCTGGGCGTCAGCTGGTTGACCGCGTGGGCGTTCTCGACCGAGAACTGGCGCCGGCCCCGCGACGAGGTGCGCTTCCTGATGGGGTTCAACGAGTCGTTGCTGGTGCGGCGGCGCGACGAGCTGCACGAGCGGAACGTCCGCGTGCGGTTCATCGGCCGGCGCGACTGGCGCGTCCCCCGGCGCGTGCTGCGGCGCATGGACGAGACCGTCGAGCTCACCCAGCACAACACCGGCATGACCCTGACGATGGCGTTCAACTACGGCGGCCGGGCCGAGCTGATCGACGCCGTCAAGGCGATGATCGCCGCGGGCGTCCCGCCGGAGAAGGTCACCGAGCGCCGGGTGCGCCAGTTCCTCTACGCGCCCGACATGCCCGACCCCGACCTCGTGGTTCGGACCTCGGGCGAGTACCGGATCTCGAACTTCATGCTCTGGGAGCTCGCCTACAGCGAGCTGGTGTTCACCGACGTGCTGTGGCCCGACTTCCGCCGCGAGCACCTGTTCGACGCGGTCCGCGAGTACCAGCGCCGGGAGCGCCGCTTCGGTGGGGTGAAGGCCGTGCAGGAGACCGGGACGGGGTGACGCGCCGGTGGCGCTCTACCGCGACCGCGGGGTGGTGCTGCGCACCTACCGGCTCGGCGAGGCCGATCGCATCGTCGTGCTGCTCACCCGTGGTCACGGGAAGGTGCGGGCCGTGGCGAAGGGCGTTCGCCGCACCAAGAGCCGGTTCGGTGCTCGGCTGGAGCCGCCCAGCCACGTCGAGCTCCTGCTCTACGAGGGGCGCGGCGAGCTCGACGTCGTGTCGCAGGCCGAGTCGGTCGACCACCTGCGCCCGCTCCGCGAGGACCTCGACCGCCTGGGCCGGGCGATGGCGGTGCTCGAGGCCGCCGACCAGCTGGCGCTCGAGCGCGAGCCCAACCCCCGGCTCTACGACATGCTCGTCGGCGCACTGCGCACGCTGGCCGACACCGACGCCCCGCTGGTGGTGGCCGGGTTCCTGCTGAAGGCCCTGGCGCTGGAGGGGTTCCGGCCCCAGGTCGAGGCATGCGTGGCCTGCGGTGCGCCGGAGCCGCTCGTGTCCTGGGCCATGGAGGAGGGCGGCCTGCGCTGCAGCGCCCACCGCCAGGGGACGGCGGTGAGCCCCGAGGCGGTGGCCGTGCTGCAGGACATGCTGGGCGGCCGCCTCGGCGCCGCGCTCGGCGAGCGCCGGGGGCCGGTGGTGTCGGAGGTCGACAACCTGGCCGTGCGGGCCTTCGAGCACCACGTCGAGCGGCGGCTGCGGTCGGTCAACGCCCTCCACCGCACCTGACCGGCGCGACGGAGGGCGGGTTGCGACCAGCGCCTCAGAGGGGCTTCCACTCCCTGGTGCGCTCGTCCCAGCCCAGCCAGCGCCCGCGGTTGGGGTCCCAGACGATGTAGGTGCCCCGGGCGGCGTCCCACTGGGGGTTGTACTGGGTCGGCTGGCCGGCCGGTGCGGGCCCGGCCTGACCGCCGGGTGCCATCGACGGGCCACCGGTGCCGGCCGGCGTGCCCGCCTCGCCCTCCGAGGGCGGGGTCGAGGGCTGCGCCTCGCCCTCGGGGCGGGTGTCCGAGGGCGCCGCAACCGGCTCGCCGGCGGGCGAGGCGGCGGGCGAGGCGGCCGCGCCACCGCCGGCGCCGGACGGGGCCCCGGGCGGCGCCACCCCGGGAGGGGCCTGCTGCCGGCCGCCGGGCTCGGTCGAGGGGGGCGATGGCGCGGCGCCGCCGGCACCCTCGGCGGCGTCCGCCGGCGAGGGTGCGCCCGGTGGGGCCGGGCGCTGATCCGGTGCCGTCGTGCCCTGGCCGGGCGCGCCCGAGGGGGCCGCGCCGGCCGGGGCCGGGCGCTGGTCGGGCGCGCCGGCGCCGGGCGCCCCCGTGGGCGGCGCGGCGGGACCACCGGTCGGTGGGCCGGCCGGGGCCGGCGCACCCCAGCCGGGCGGCGGGGCCTGCGGCGCGGACCCGGGCGGCCCGGGCGCCCACCCGCCCGGCGCGCCCCACGGCTGGCCGGGCCCGCCCGGCGCACCGGGGTGGCCGCCCGGGGCCGGGTAGCCGCCGGGCTGGTGACCGGACGGGGTCAGCCCGGGGACGACGACCGGCCCCGTGTGGCCCTTGTCCACGACGAAGGTCTTGACCGCCATGTCGCCCACCCGCCGGTGGCCCGGCGTCGTCAGGCCGACGACGAAGCCGACGAGGGGGAGGCACCACGGGAAGCCGTCGACGGCCCACAGCAGGGTGCGGCCGAACGACCGGCCGGCGCCGGGGGTCCGGCCCTGCTCGTCCACGACCTTCACCCCGAACAGCGCCTTGCCGGGCGTCCGGCCCGTCGCGCCCTGCAGCAGGCAGTAGCCGACGAACAGGGCGAGGCCGACGACCGTCTGGACGGCGACGTCGGCGCCGCTGGTGACGTAGGCACGGTCGTTGATCACGACGCAGGTGGCGGCGTCGTACTGGTCGCCCTCCTGCAGGATCTCGCACGCGTCGTCGACGTCCTCGACGTCGTAGTACTCGGCCAGCGGGCTGAGCGGCGTCGGGCCGAGGAACGCCATGATCAGCGCGTAGATGAGGACGTCGACCACCCACGCGCCGGTGCGGCGCCCCATGACGGCGGTCGGGTCCGCCGCGCCCCGGGGCTGCGGCGGAGCGGCGGCGGGGTAGGGGTAGGCGCTCACGAGGCTCGTTCTAGCACCGTGGCCGTCCCCGTACGGGCCGAAGCGGGGGCCGGTTCCGGAGGTGCGCGGCCGGTCCGTAGACTTGACCGCCATGTCCGACGCCGCCTCCGCCGAGCTGCACACCGCCGACACCCCGCCCCGCGGCGGGGCGGCCGAGCCGGACCCGACGCTGTTCGACAAGGTCGTCAACCTCTGCCGTCGCCGGGGCTTCGTCTTCCCGTCCGCCGAGATCTACGGCGGGTTCCGCTCGACCTACGACTACGGTCCGGTCGGGGTGCTGCTGCTCCGCAACGTCAAGGACGCCTGGTGGCGCTCGATGGTCCAGCTGCGCCACGACATCGTGGGCCTCGACGCCGCCATCCTGACGCCGCCGGCGGTGTGGGAGGCGTCGGGCCACCTGCAGAACTTCACCGACCCGCTGGTCGACTGCCGCAACTGCCGGGGTCGCTTCCGCGAGGACAAGCTCGACGACCCCCGGGTCTGCCCC
>DATGPY010000311.1:0-7399 GCA_035304465.1 Acidimicrobiales bacterium
GCTGGTTCGTGCCCTGACCGCGCCGGGCGACGGGATGGGGCCGGGCCGCCGGGGGCCAGTACCCTGGCCGGCGATGCCCCGCTCCTTCTGGGTCGAGACGCTCGGCTGTCCGAAGAACCAGGTCGACTCGGACAAGCTGACCGGCACGATGTTGGCGGAGGGGATGGCCCCGGCCGACGCGCCGGAGCGCGCCGACCTCGTCGTCGTCAACACGTGCGCGTTCATCGAGGAGGCCCGGCAGGAGTCGATCGACACGGTCCTCGCCCTGTCCGAGCGCACCCGCCCGGGGGCCCGGCTGGTCGTCACCGGGTGCATGGCCGAGCGCTACGGCGACGAGCTCGCCGACGCGCTGCCCGAGGTCGACGCCGTCGCCGGCTTCGGGGTGCCGGTCACCCTCGGCCCGACCCGCCGGGGCCCGGTGCCGGCGATGGACCTGCTCGAGCTGCCCCGACCGCCTGCCAGCGCGCCGTGGGCCTACGTCAAGGTCGCCGAGGGCTGCGACCGGGCCTGCGGCTTCTGCGCCATCCCGACGTTCCGGGGGCGCCAGCGCAGCCGGCCGACGGAGTCGGTGCTCGCCGAGGTCGAGTCGCTGGCGGCCGGTGGGGTGCGCGAGGTCGTCCTCGTCGCCCAGGACCTCGCTGCCTACGGGCGCGACCAGGGCAGGGGCGAGCGGCGCATCGTCCCGTTGGTCGAGGAGGTGGCCCGCCGGGTCGACCGCGTCCGCCTGCTCTACCTCTACCCGTCGGACGTCACCCCGGCGCTGGTCGAGGCCGTGTGCGCCACCGGGGTGCCCTACTTCGACCTGTCGCTGCAGCACGCCTCGGGCCGCCTGCTGCGACGGATGCGGCGGTGGGGCGACGGCGAGCGCTTCCTGCGCCGCATCGCCGAGATCCGGGAGCGTGCCCCGGACGCCGCCCTGCGGTCCAGCTTCATCGTCGGCTACCCGGGCGAGACCGAGGACGACCACGACGAGCTGCTGCGCTTCCTGGCCGAGGCCGAGCTCGACTGGGCGGGCTTCTTCGCCTACAGCCGCGAGGAGGGCACCCACGCCGCCGGCCTCGACGGCGAGGTCGCCCCCGAGCTCGTCGCCGACCGGCTGGCCGAGCTGCGCGAGCTGCAGGACGGCATCACCGCCCGGCGGCGCGACGCGCTGATCGGCACGGTGACCGAGGTCCTGGTCGACGCCCCCGGCGTGGCGCGCAGCCACCGGGAGGCCCCGGAGATCGACGGTGTCGTGGCCGTCCCGCCGACCCTGCCGGTTGGTGATCTGGTGAAGGTGCGGATCGAGGGCGCCGCGGGCCCCGATCTCGAGGCCGTCCCCGCATAGACGCCGTGGCGAGCTCGTTCGGCCCGTCGGCCCTGGTCACTCCCGCCAACGCCGTGACGGTGGCCCGTCTGCTGCTGGCCCCGCCGCTGTGGGTGGTGATCGCCGGCTCCGAGCGGTCCTACGCGGTGCTGATCCTGTGGTGCGTGCTCGCCGCCACCGACGGGCTCGACGGGTTCCTGGCCCGCCGCCACGGGACGACGCGCTCGGGCGCCTTCCTCGACCCGTTGGCCGACAAGGCGCTGGTCATCGGCGCCATGTGGGCGATCGTGGCCTCCGGCGGCTTCTGGTGGCCGCCGGTCGCGCTGATCACACTGCGCGAGGCGGCGATCTCCGCCTTCCGGTCGTACTGGGGGCGCCGGGGCCTGGCGGTGCCGGCAACGTTCCTGGCCAAGGTGAAGACGGTGGTCCAGTCGGCCGCGGTCGCGCTGGCGCTGGTGCCGGCGCTGGGGGACCACGCGTGGCTGCCGGCGGCGGCGCTGTGGGTGGCCGTCGGGCTCACGCTGGTCACCGGCGTCCAGTACCTGGCGGCCGGCAGCCGGGTCACGACCGCGGCGGGGGTCCGGCGGTGACCGGCGGCCCGGGCGGGGACGGGCGGAGCTCGACGAGGAGGGTGCGCGGTGCGCTGTGAGATCGTGGCGGTCGGCACCGAGCTGCTGCTCGGCGAGATCGTCGACACCAACTCGGCCTGGATCGGCGAGCAGCTCGCCCTGGCCGGCATCGACCACACCCACGGCCAGGTCGTGGGCGACAACCTCGAGCGCATCGTCGGCGCGCTGGAGCTGGCCCTGTCCCGCGCCGACGCGGTGATCGTGTGCGGCGGCCTCGGGCCGACGCAGGACGACATCACCCGCGACGCCATCGCCCGGGTGATGGGCGTCCCGCTGGAGCACGACGACGAGGTGGCCGACCGGATCCTCGAGCGGTTCGCCGCGCGGGGGCGCCGGATGCCGGCCAACAACATGCGCCAGGCGCTCGTGCCCCGGGGCGCGACCGCCATCGCCGACCCGCAGCCGGGCACGGCGCCCGGCCTGATCTGCCCGGTGGGGGAGAAGGTCGTCTACGCCGTGCCCGGCGTGCCCTACGAGATGCGGCTGATCGTGCGGGAGGCGGTGCTGCCCGACCTGGCCCGGCGGGCCGGGAAGGGGGCGGTCATCCGGTCGCGGACGCTGCGGACCTGGGGGGAGTCCGAGTCCGGCCTGGCCGAGCGCCTGGCCGAGCACATGGCCGAGCTGGACGGCGCCGGCCCCGACGCCCCGACCCTGGCCTTCCAGGCCAGCGGCATCGAGGGCCTGAAGGTGCGCATCACGGTCAAGGCCGACGACGAGGAGACGGCGAACCGCCGGCTGGCGGCCGAGGAGGCGGTCGTGCGCGGGCTGCTCGGCGACCTGGTCTTCGGCGTCGACGGCGAGACCATGGAGCACGCGGTCGCGGCGCTGCTCGAGGAGCGCGGCCTCACGCTGGCGGTCGCCGAGTCGCTGACCGGCGGCCTGGTGGCGTCGCGGCTCGTCGCCGTCCCCGGCGCCGGCGACTGGTTCCGGGGCGGCGTCGTCTCCTACGCGCCCGACGTGAAGTTCGAGGTGTTGAAGGTCCCGGAGGGCCCGGTGGTCACCGCCGAGACCGCGGCGGCCATGGCGACCGGCGTGCGCGACCTCCTCGGCGCCGACGTCGGGCTGGGCGTCACCGGCGTGGCGGGCCCGGACAGCCTGGAGGGCCACCCGCCGGGCACGGTGTGGCTCGGCGCGGTCGTCGGCGACGAGCCCCCGGTCACCACGCTCGTGCGCCTGCCCGGCGACCGCGAGCGGGTGCGGCAGTTCTCGTGCATATCGCTGCTCGACCTGCTTCGTCGCCTGCTGACCGGTGCGCCGGCGTCGACCTTCGGGAGCCGCTGACGGCTGGCGGCCCCGGGCACGGCCGGTGCCACGGCGTGGGGGTCACCAGGGCAGGAACGTGGTGGTGCCCGGCTCGGCGATCGCCACCCAGGTGCGGCCCGGGGTGAGCGGCATCTCGCCGCCCGACTCGTGGAAGTACTGGGTGGGCATCTCGATCGACGGCTTGACCCACCGGGCGTTGAAGGCCTGGCCGTCGGTCAGCACCAGCGCCTGGCCCTCGCCCACGAGCTGCGCCTCCCGGATGGGCACGCCGAACTGGTCGTTGACGCCGCTGCTGCCGTAGGCGGTGTAGCGGATGATCACGTTCTCGGGCGCGACCTGCACCCCCTCTGCGTCGAGGTGGGGGGTGCCGGCCTGGGAGCGGGCCCAGCCCGAGCCGTTCCACTCGTACTCGACGGGGGCGGAGCCGGCGCCGGTGGCGAAGACGATGCGCACGCCCCGGGTGGGGGTGCCCCCCTCGGCCCGCTCACCCGGCGCCCGGTAGCTGAACAGCTGCGAGTTCGGCGGCGTCGCCCCCGGCCAGTCGTGGGCCCAGACGTCGCTCGTCGCGTGCAGCACGAGGTTGTGGGGTGCGGGGCGGTCGCCGACCCGGCTGTAGAGGCCGGGCCGGGCGTCGTAGCCGACGTCGACGATGCCGGAGTCGCGCACGAGCCGGGCGAAGTGGGCGTTGGCCCCCGACCAGGCGAACAGGGGCGTGCCCATGGGCTTGTAGAGCCCGATGTCGGTGGTGCGGGCCGACCGGACGGGCCCGACCGCCATGGCGTCGCGGGAGTGGTACAGGGCCAGGAAGCGGGTGACCGCGCCCTCGACGCGCTCCTCGTAGACGACGTCGGCCTGGTTGAGGCCGTACTGGGGCCGGGACCTCGGCTCGACGTTGTCGATCTTGACCGCGAGCGTCGGGCGGGCGGCGACCGCCGGATCGGTGACCGGTAGGCCGGTGAGCGGGTAGACGGGTGCGGGCTCCGTCGTCGGCGGGGTCGTGGTGGTGGTCGTCGTGCTCGTGGTGGTCGTGGTGGTCGTCGGCGCGGCGTCCTCCTGGCCGGTGACGGCGACGACGACGCCGGCCGTCGCGAGCACCGCCACGGCGACGAGCCCGGCCGCGACTCGCCGCCGGCGGGGGGTGGCGAGAAGCGTCCGCCAGCGGGCGCGCCGCCGCGGTCGGTCCTCGGGCCGCACGCCGTCGGCCCCGCGCTCCTCGCGCCCCGATGGCACGGGGTGAGCGTGTCGCAGCGGGCGGTGGCGATGCCAGTCACGGCCGGCGGTCGGCTGCGGGCGCGGCCAGCGGGGGCAGGGGTGCGACCGTGGTCCCGCCCGGCTCTGCGAGACTGCGGACGTGCGCCTGTTCGTGGCGGTGGTCCCGCCCGACACCGTGCTCGACGCCGTCGCCCGCCTGCGGCGCCCGGCGCGCCCGGGCGTGCGCTGGACGACCCGCGAGCAGTGGCACGTCACGCTCCGCTTCCTCGGCGAGGTCGACGACCCGGCGCCGGTCGTGACCGCCCTCGAGGGCGCGCCGCTGCCCGCGGCCGAGGCCCGAGTCGGGCCCCGGGTCGCCACGTTGGGGCGGCGCGTGGTGGTGCTGCCGGTGGCCGGGTTGGACGCGCTGGCGGCCGAGGTGGTGGCGGCCACGGCCGGGATCGGCGAGCCGGTGGGGGACCGGCCCTTCCGCGGCCACCTGACGCTGGCCCGGGTGCGCCGGGGCGGATCGACCCGGGGCCTCGTCGGCGAGGAGCTCGACCGGACCTTCGCCGTCCGGGAGCTGGCCCTGGTCCGCAGCCACCTGGGGGCGGGCCCGGCCCGCTACGAGGTGCTGCACGTGTGCCGGCTCGACCCCGTGCCGCCGGCGCCGGGTGCTTGAACGAACAGGCGTTCGAAACTACAGTCGTGTCGTCCTCGCCAGGCTCCGGGCCCGGTCCCGGAGCGCCCGAAGGTGTCACACCCGGTCCCTAGGGTCGGTGTGCCGGCAGGGTCACCTGCCGGTCGAGATCGCTCGGCCCGCCCGAGGTGCGGGCCACGTGCCACGGACCGCCCACCGCAGAAAGGACCACACCGGTGGATCGACAGAAGAACCTCGAGATGGCCCTCAGCCAGATCGAGAAGCAGTTCGGCAAGGGCTCCGTCATGAGGATGGGCGAGAAGGGCGCCATGGCCATCGAGGCCATCTCGACCGGCGCGCTCTCGCTCGACCTGGCCCTCGGGATCGGCGGCCTGCCCCGGGGTCGCATCACCGAGATCTACGGCCCCGAGTCGTCGGGCAAGTCCACCCTCGCCCTGCACGTCGTGGCCGAGGCCCAGCGCAACGGCGGCATCTGCGCCTACATCGACGCCGAGCACGCGCTCGACCCGGTCTACGCCCAGGCCATCGGCGTCGACATCGACGAGCTGCTCATCTCCCAGCCCGACACCGGCGAGCAGGCGCTCGAGATCGCCGACATGCTGGTGCGCTCCGGTGCCATCGACGTCGTCGTCGTCGACTCGGTCGCGGCGCTCACCCCCCGGGCCGAGATCGAGGGCGAGATGGGCGACTCGCACGTCGGCCTGCAGGCCCGGCTCATGTCGCAGGCCCTGCGGAAGCTCACCAGCAACCTCAACAAGTCCCGCACCATCGCCGTCTTCATCAACCAGCTCCGCGAGAAGATCGGCGTCATGTTCGGGTCGCCCGAGACGACACCGGGCGGGCGGGCGTTGAAGTTCTACTCCTCGGTGCGGCTCGACATCCGCCGCATCGAGTCGATCAAGGACGGCGTCGAGGTCGTGGGCAACCGCACCCGGGTGAAGGTCGTCAAGAACAAGTGCGCCCCGCCGTTCAAGCAGGCGGAGTTCGACATCATGTACGGCAAGGGCATCAGCCGCGAGGGCTCCCTGCTCGACATCGGCGTCGACCTCGGCCTCGTGAAGAAGTCGGGCGCCTGGTACACCTACGACGGCGAGCAGCTGGGGCAGGGGCGCGAGAACGCCAAGCAGTTCCTGCTCGACCACCCCGAGGTCATGGTCGAGATCTCCGAGCGGATCCGTTCGCAGCTCGGCATCGGCGGTCCGGCGGGCGGCGACGAGGAGGGCGCCGACAACCTGCCCATCACGCTCGACGACTGACCGGGTCGCCGGTGCGAGGGCCGTCGCGGCGGTCGGTCCTCGCACCGCGCCACCGGTCGCGGTGTGGGGCGGACGGGGGCCGTCGCGTAGCCTGACGGGGTCCGTCCGCCGTCGCGTGCCGCGGCGGTGTCCCACGCCCGGCTGCAGGTGATGAGCGAGAAGACCTACATCGTCCGCACCTTCGGGTGCCAGATGAACGAGCACGACTCGGAGCGCATCGCCGGCCTGCTCGAGGCCGACGGCATGCGCCCGGCCGACTCGGTCGAGTCGGCCGACGTCGTGGTGCTCAACACCTGCTGCATCCGAGAGAACGCCGACAACAAGCTCTACGGCCACCTCGGTCAGCTGAAGGCGCTCAAGGCCCGGCGGCCGGACATGCAGATCGTCGTCGGCGGCTGCCTGGCGCAGAAGGACCGCGACCTCATCGTCGAGCGGGCGCCACACGTCGACGTCGTCTTCGGCACGCACAACGTCGGGCGGGCGGCCGAGCTGCTGGCCGAGCAGCGGTCCGCCGGCCGGTCGATCGTCGAGATCCTCGAGGAGGCCGTCGCCGACGACCACGAAGCGTTCCCCTCGGCGCTCCCCGCCCGCCGCGAGGTGCCGTACGCCGCCTGGGTCACCATCCAGATCGGCTGCGACAACAACTGCGCCTTCTGCATCGTGCCCTCGGTGCGGGGACGCGAGATCAGCCGGCCCTTCGAGGACGTCGTCGACGAGGTGCGCGCCCTCGCCGCCGAGGGGGTCACCGAGGTGACGCTGCTCGGCCAGAACGTCAACTCCTACGGCCGTGACCTCACCACCCGCCTGCGCACCGACGATCCCGGACCGCTCGACGAGTGGACCGCCGGCACCTCGGCCATCGCCACCGCGGTCTCGGGGCGGAAGTCCTTCGGGTGCGGGCTCGTGTAGCGGACGCGACGGATGCCCTCGACGGATCCGACGGCGCGCAGGAGGTCGGCGAAGAGGGGGCGGGCCCGGCGCCGACCGTCGGCCGTCCACGACGGACCGGCCAGCGTGTCGTCGAGCGGACTGGGCGACTCGCCGCGGAGGCGCAGGGTGAGGTCGCGCCCGTAGGAGTTGACGTTCTGGCCGA
>DATGPY010000312.1:0-4313 GCA_035304465.1 Acidimicrobiales bacterium
GTCTCGACGCTCATGGGCGACGGCGGCGACGACGCGGAGGAGGCGTCCGAGGACACCGCCGCGACGACGTCGACGACGATGCCGACGACGACCAGCAGCACCACCCCGCCCTCCGCGTACAGCGACCCCGAGGTCGCCGCCGAGGTCATCGAGCGCATCCCGCCGATCCCCCAGCCGCCGCCGGAGGACACCCCGCCCGACGCGCTCGAGGTCTCGACCCTCATCGAGGGCGAGGGCGAGGGTGCCGAGCCGGGTGACACCGTCGTCGTGCACTACGTCGGCGTGCTCAGCGACGGCACGGAGTTCGACAGGTCCTGGGGCCGCGACCCGTTCGAGGTCACGCTGGGCGCGGGGGAGGTGATCGCCGGCTGGGACGAGGGCCTCGTCGGGGCGACGCTGGGTGAGCGCCGGCACCTGCTCATCGGCTCCGAGAACGGATACGGCTCACGCGGCATGGGCGACATCCCACCGGACGCGCCGTTGGCCTTCGACGTCGACGTCGTCGACATCCGGCGCGCCGGGGGCTGAGCGCCGGGTCCGGCCGGCCGCGGGTGGCCGGACCGGGCGGCGGCTCACGGCGTGAGCACGACCTTGAGCGCCCCGGTGTCGCCGGCCCGCTCGAAGGTGTCGTAGGCCTCCATGAAGTCGTCCATGGCGAACCGGTGGGTGACGAACCGGCCGGCGTCGAGCTGGTGTCCGGCGAGGAGCCGCAGGAGCATCGGCGTCGAGTAGGTGTCGACCAGCCCCGTCGTCACCGTGACGTTGCGGATCCAGAGCTCCTCCAGGTGGAGGGACACCGGTTCGCCGTGCACCCCGATGTTGGCCACCCGGCCGCCCGGGCGGATGAGCCGGGCCGCGAGCTCGAACGTCGGCGGGACGCCCACGGCCTCCATGGCCACGTCGGCGCCCAGCCCGTCGGTCAGCCCGGCCACGACCTCCCAGGGGTCCTCGCGGCCGTTGTCGACGGTGACGTCGGCGCCGAACGCCTTGGCCGCCTCCAGCCGGCTGTCGGCGAGGTCGACGGCCACGACGTGCGCGGGGCTGTAGAGGCGGGCGCCGGTGATCGCCGCGAGCCCGATGGGCCCGGCGCCCACGACGACGACGACGTCGCCGGGCTGCACCCGGCCGTTGAGCACGCCGACCTCGAAGCCGGTGGGGAGGATGTCGGCGAGCATGAGCAGCTGCTCGTCGCTGACGCCCGCCGGCGCCTTGTGGGTCGAGGTGTCGGCGAACGGGACCCGGACGTACTCGGCCTGGGTGCCGTCGATCGTGTGGCCGAGGATCCAGCCGCCACCGTTCAGGCACTGGCCGTAGGCGCCCTCCCGGCAGTAGCGGCAGGTGCCGCACGCGCTGATGCAGGACACGAGCACCTTGTCGCCGACCTGCACGTCCCGCACGCCGGGGCCGACCTGCTCGACCGTGCCGACCGCCTCGTGGCCGAGGACGCGCCCGTCGGTCACCGCGGGCACGTCCCCCTTCAGGATGTGGAGGTCGGTGCCGCAGATGGTCACGGCGTCGACCCGTACGACGGCGTCGGTGTCGTCCTGCAGGGTGGGGTCGGGGACCTCCTCCCACGCCTTCCGACCGGGACCGTGGTAGACGACCGCACGCATGGTGCCTCCTCGGGGCGAGCCCGCCGAGTCGACCGTACGACCGCCGGCCCGGGACGGGAAGGGGCCAAGGTCCCGACCGGGGGACGGGCGGCCGGCCGTCAGCCCGGCAGCGCGTCGAGGCCGGCCTGGTGCCCGTCGACCCAGACGCCCACCGTGCCGGCGCCCGCCGCTCGCCAGGCGCCGTCGGGCTCGCGGATCAGCGCGGTGCGCTCGTCGATCTCCACCAGCGGCACGCCGGGCGGGGTGAGCTGCAGGGTGCGGTGCAGCTTGTCCTCGGACCAGGTGTCGGCCCGGGCGACCACGGCGATGCCCCGCAGCAGCCCGAGGCCCACGGTGAACGCGCCGCCCCGGGGATCGACGGCCGGGTCGCACAGCACCGTGGCGCCGGCGCCCGAGGCGGCCAGCACGGCGCCGCCCTGCCAGGCGGCGACCAGGGCGTCCCACAGCGGGCTGTGCATCAGCACCGACCGCAGGTGCATCGGCGACCCGTCGGCCAGGTAGACGAACGCCGCGTCGCGCACGGCGGCCACGTTGGCCTCGTCGTGGGCGCCGGCCCGGTCGACGGCGTGCACCGGCCGGACGGTCGCGCCCGCGGCCGCGAACCACTCGGTGGCCCGCTGGACCGCCAGCTCGGGGTGCTCGTAGGCGGCCGCCGTGGGCAGCACGACGACCTCGTCGCTCGCGCTGGCGGCCAGCAGGTCGCGGTCGAAGTCGCAGCCGTCGCGCCACTCGCCGCCGCCGACGAGGGCCAGGGGTCCGCTCATCGGGCCCGACGCTAGCGAGCGGGGCGCCCTCGGGGGGCGCACGGGCGGGCACGGAGCGTTGGCGCCCTCCGAGTTACCGTCAGTAGCCTCGTTCGATGGCAATCGAACGACTGGGCATCGTCGGATCGGGGATCATGGGGTCCGGCATCGCGGAGGTCGCCGCCAAGGCCGGCGTCTCGGTGGTGCTCCGGTCCCGCAAGCAGGAGACCGCCGACGCCATGCTGGCCTCGCTCGGGAGGTCCCTGGACAAGCAGGTCAGCAAGGGCAAGCTCGACGAGGCCGCCGCCGCGGCCGCCCGCGAGCGGGTCACCGCCACCGCGGACCTGGAGGCGCTCGCCGACTGCGACATGGTCGTCGAGTCGGTGGTCGAGGACCTCGAGGTGAAGAAGCAGCTCTTCGCCGAGCTCGACCGCGTCGTGCGGGACGGCGCCATCCTCGCCACCAACACCTCGACGCTCCCGGTCATCGAGATGGCGACCCAGACGTCGCGCCCCGACCGGGTGGTGGGCGTCCACTTCTTCAACCCGGCCCCGGCGATGAAGCTCGTCGAGGTCGTGCGCACGCTGGTGTCCAGCGAGGAGACCGTGGCCGAGGCCGTGGCCTTCGCCGAGGCCTGCGGCAAGAACCCGGTCGTCGTCGAGGACCGGGCGGGCTTCATCGTCAACGCCCTGCTCTTCCCGTACCTGAACAACGCGGTGCGCATGCTCGAGAACGGCACCGCCAGCCGCGACGACATCGACGCGGCCATGCAGGGCGGGTGCAACTTCCCGATGGGGCCGCTGGCGCTGCTCGACCTCGTGGGCCTGGACACCTCGGTCGCCATCCTCGACGCGCTCTACGAGGAGTTCCGCGACCCGAACTACGCGCCGGTCCCGCTGCTGCGCCGCATGGTGTCGGCGGGCCACCTGGGCCGGAAGTCGGGCAAGGGCTTCTACGACTACGGCTGACCGGTGGGGCGGTGCGGGCGGGCGCACGGCGACGCCCGCCCGCACCGGCCGCACCCGTCACGGCCCCGGCGCGACGGCCTGCCCGCCGCGCCACACTCGGGTGGATGCCCCGCCTCCCCGTCCCGCAGATCCTGGACCGTGCGATCCGGCCCGGCGCCGGGCCGGACGGCGACCCCGGCGCCGGGGACGAGCACCCGCCGGACGAGCGCCGGCGCGCGCAGATCGCCGCCCTCGCCGCCTCGGCCCGCCGGGCGGGGCGAGGTGCCGTGGCCAGCGGGCGGTGGCTGGCCGAGACGGTCCTGGACGTGGCGCCCCGGCTGCCGGTCCGGGACGCCGAGACGCTGTCGGCCCACCACGGCGGGCTGACCGGCGACGAGCTCGCCCGCTCGGTCGTCCGGGCGGCCGGCCGGGTCTCCGGCGGGATCGCCGCCACGACCGGCGGGCTCGTCACCGCCCAGCAGGTGTCGGTGGCCGGCCTGCTGCTCGTGCCCTTCGAGCTGGCGGCGGTCACGGCGCTGGTCGTCGCCACCGAGGTGAAGCTGGTCGCCGAGCTGCACCACCTCGCCGGCCGGCCGCTGCCCGGTGGGCCGCGCCGGGCCACGGAGGCGGCGGTCGCGTCGTGGATGTCGGGCCGCGTCGCCCCCGCCACCACCGCGGCGGCCGCCGTGCGGGGCGACGGGCTCGGGCCCGCCGGTCGCCGGCAGCTGCGCGAGGTGCTGCGCCGGCGGTTCACCCGCAACCTCTCGGCCCTCGGCCCCCTGTTCACCGGGGCCGTCGCCGCCGGGTACCTCAACCGGCGGGCGACCGTCGCCGTGGGCACCCGCGTCGCCCGGGACCTCGGACTGCGGCCCTGAGGGCGGCCGGTACGATCGCAGCCCCATGCCCGTCGAACCCCCGCCGCCGCGCTGGGCGTTCCCCCCGGCCGACAGCGCCGACGAGGACGGGCTGGTCGGGGTGGGCGCCGACCTCGAGCCGGGCACGATCCTCGC
>DATGPY010000313.1:0-5421 GCA_035304465.1 Acidimicrobiales bacterium
CGCTCGACGACGCCTGGTAGAAGCGGATCTCCGGGTTGATCGTCCGGATGGCGTCGAGCATCCGGGTGACGCCCAGGGCCGTGAACTCGCCCGTCAGCACCGGCTGCTGCCACGACGTCGGCACGAACGACTGGGCGGCGAGGTTGTACACCTCGTCGGGCTGGTACTCCTGCAGGATCGTGAGGAGCGACACCTGGTCGAGCAGGTCGCCGTGGACGAAGGTGATGCGGTCCTGCAGGTGCCCGATGCGCTCCCAGTTCACCGTGCTGGTGCGCCGGACCATGCCCAGCACCTCGTAGCCCTTGTCGAGCAGCAGCTCGGCCAGGTGCGAGCCGTCCTGCCCGGTGATGCCTGTCACGAGCGCTCTCTTGGTCACGATCGGGTCTCCTCTCGACGGCACGCCGGCTGCTCAGCAGCCGAGGCGAGCACGCCAGTCTGTCAGTACGTCGGCCAGCGTCTGCTCGAGGGGGATGGTGGGCTCCCACCCGGTCGTCCGCCGCAGGGCGCTGTTGTCGCCCACCAGCACGGGGATGTCGACCGGGCGCTGGAGGGACGGGTCGGTGACGAGGCGCATCGGCCGCGTCGCCATCCCCAACAGCGTCTTGGCGATGTGCTCGACGGACACGGCGTGACCGCTGCAGATGTTGTACACGGCCCCCGGCTCGCCCGCCTCCACGAGGAGCCGGTAGGCGCGCACGACGTCGCGGACGTCCGTGACGTCGCGGCGCGGCGTGAGGTTGCCGATCGGCACCTCGTCGCCGCCGTCGCGCTCGTTGCGGGCGATGCGGGCGGCGAGCGAGGGGGCGACGAAGCGGTCGCTCTGGCCGGGGCCCAGGTGGTTGAAGGCCCGCACCCGGATGACCGGCAGCCCGTGCCCCAGCCACGCCTGCTGCGCGAGCGCGTCGGCCGCCACCTTGGACGCCGCGTAGGGCGAGACGGGTCGGAGCGGCTGGTCCTCGCGGATGGGCAGCTCGTCCTCGCTCACCCGGCCGTAGACGTCCGCGCTCGACACCGCGAGCACGCGCTCGGCGCCCGCCGCCCGGGCAGCCTCGAGGACGTTGAGGGTGCCGAGGGCGTTCGCGAGGAACGTCGCGCGCGGCTCGGCCCAGCTGCCGCCGACGTCGGCTGCGCCGGCCAGGTGGTAGACGGCCTCGGGCTTGGCGGCCACCACGGCGTCGGTGATCGCCTCGGCGTCGGTGATGTCGACGCCGTCCTCCCGGCGTTCGAGCCGGACGACCTCGTCGCCCTGCTCCTCGAGGTGCCGGACGAGGTGGGCGCCGACGAAACCCCCCGCTCCGGTGACCAGCGCTCTCACGCCGGGTCATCGTAGGTGGTCGGCCCTGCGGCCGGAGAACCGGCACGTCGCAGGAGCGCGGCCACCGCGTCGGCGGTGCGGTCCCAGTCGTAGCGCGCGGCCACCCGCCGCCCCCGCTCGACGAGCGCGGCCCGGTGCGCCTCGTCGGCCAGCACCCGTCGGAGCGCTGCGGCCAGGGCGTCGGCGTCGCCGACCGGGACGAGCTCGGCGCCGTCGCCGCACACCTCGGGCAGCGCCCCGGCGCGGGTGGCCACGACCGGCACGCCCGCCGCCATTGCCTCGACGGCGGGCAGGCCGAAGCCCTCGTAGACCGAGGGGAACGCGAGCACGGCGGCGCCCGCCAGCAGGTCGGCACGGTCGGCCTCGCCCACCCGCCCGAGCCGGACCACCCGGTCGCCGTGGGTGGCGGCCGCGACGGCGGCGGTCAGGGCCTCGGCGCCCCACCCGTCCGCGCCGGCGAGCACGAGCCGCAGGTCGGCGTCGTCGGCGGCCAGCGCGTCGACCGCTCGCACCAGGGTGGGGAGGTCCTTGCGGGGCTCGACCGTGCCGATCGCGAGCACGTAGCGGTCGCCACCGGCCAGCGCGCGGCCCCGGGCCGCGTCGCCGCCCTCGGCGGGGCGGACCCCGTGGTGCACGGCGACCACCCGCTCGGGCGGCGCCCCGAAGTGCTCGACGACCTCGGCCCGGACGAACTCGGAGGGCGTGTGCACCCACGCCCCCCGCCGGAGAGCCCGGCGGATGAGCCCGGGGTAGGAGAGCGTGAACTCGTTGGCCAGCTGCGGGTAGTGGACGAAGGTCAGGTCGTGGACGGTCACGACCTCGGCCGCCCGGGTGGGGGGCGTGACGAAGTTCGGCCCCCACACGACGTCGTGGCGCCCGATCCACAGGTCGACCCGGGGGTGGTCGGCGCGCCGCCACAGCTCGTGCAGCGGGCGGGCGGCCATGGCGCGCTCGACGACGGCGACGCCCGGCGGGACGGCCTGGCGGAGCCGGCCCCGGCCCCGCCAGGTGACGGCGAACCCCGTGAGCGCGAGGTCGTCGCGGCGGGCCAGCCGGCGCACCAGCTCGTCGACCATGACGCCGACGCCGGTGAGCGGTGTGAGCTGGGAGGTGAGATCGACGGCCACCCGGAGCACGGCAGGTCACGCTACCGCCCGCCCGGTGCCCGGCCGGTTGTGCGCCGCCGGGGGCGCGGGGATAGCGTCACCTTCCATGTCCCGAGCCGTCGCTTCCCCCGCTGGTCGACGCCGACTCGCCGTCTGCCTGCTCGCGCCGCTCGCCGCCCTGGCCCTCGCGGCCTGCGGCGACGACGGCGACGACACGATCCCCACCTCGGGCGTGCGCGAGACGACGACCACGACCGAGTCGACGACCACCACCGTCGCGACCTCGACCACCGTCGAGGAGGGCGCCGGGACCACCCAGACCGACGAGGAGACGGGCGAGGTCACCACGACCGCGGTCGAGGACGGCGCGCCCGCCGACGACGCCACGCCCGGCGGCTGACGGGTCGCCGGCCGCGATCAGCGGTCGGCGAGGTTGCGCTCGATCGCGCCGGCCACCTGGCGCACCGTCGCGCCGAGGTGGCGCTCGACCGCGCGCCGCTGCACCTGGAGGTGCTGGTAGGCGAGGATGCCGAGCCCGACCGCCGTGTAGAGGGCGTTCTCGAGGGTGGTGCCGATGTCGTCGACCTTGATGCCGGACATGCCGCACCGACACTACCCGCCGCCCGGGGTCCGCGGCCGCCGGTGACCGCTCGGGTACCGTCCGCGCGTCGTGGAACCCGAGGAGCAGCCGCGTGCACCACTGCCGGTGGTCGTCGTCCTGGTGACGTGCGATCCGCCCGGCGACCGGTTGGACGAGGTCCTCCGGGCCATCGGGAGCCAGGACTACCCGAACCTCGCCGTGCTGGTCGTCGACGCCGGCACGGCGGACGTCACCGAGCGGGTCCGCGCCGTCCTGCCCGAGGCCACCGTGCACCGGGTGCCCGGCGCCGGGGGCTTCGGCGCCGCCGCCAACACGGTCCTCGACATCGTCGCCGGCGCCGCCTACTACGTCTTCGCCCACGACGACGCCGCGCCCGAACCGGGCGCCGTCCGCGCGCTCGTGGCCGCCGCAGAGCGCTGGCAGGCCGACATCGTCGGCCCCAAGCTCGTCGACTGGGACGACCCCCGGCGGTTCGCGCAGTTCGGGATGACCGTCGACCGGGTGGGCGTCGCCCTGCCCTACGTCCAGCGGGGGGAGCTCGACCAGGGCCAGCACGACGGCCTGCGGGACGTGTTCGCGGTCCCCGGCGGTTTCACGCTGGTGCGGGCCGACCGCTTCGCCGAGGTCGGCGGGTTCGACGAGGCCATCGACGTGCTCGGCGACGACCTCAGCCTCGCCTGGCGCACGCGCGTCGCCGGCGGACGGGTGGTCGTCGCCGCGGGTGCCCGCGTCCGCCACGCCGAGGCGTTCGCCACCCGGACGGCCGGCCCCACCGCCAGCCGGCTCGCCGCCCGCCACCGGGTCCGGGTCGTGCTGACCAGCTACCGGCTGCCCACCCTCGTGGCAGTGCTGCCCCAGGCCCTGCTGCTCTCGCTCGTCGAGGCCGTCGGCGCGCTCGTCACCGCCCGCCCGGGCCGGGCCCGGGCGGCGCTCGGCGCCTGGCTCTGGAACCTGTGGCGGCTGCCCTCGCTCGTGGCCGCTCGGCGCCACGTCGCCCGGTTCCGCCGGGTGCGTGACCGGGAGGTCGTGCGCTACCAGGTGCGGGGCCTCGTCGGCCCCCGCCTGCGGCTGCTGCGGGTCGGCGGCGACGGGCGCGCCGGCGCCGTGCACGGCAGCGGGTCGCGCCGGGTGGCGGCCGTGCCGGTGCGGGGCCGGATGGACACCGACCCGGCGGCCTGGAGCCCCGGCACCGCCCTGGTGGCCACGGCGCTGGCGGCGGTCGTGCTGTTCGGGAGCCGCCACCTGCTGACCCGGGTCGTGCCGGTCGTCGGCGAGATGGTTCCCGCCGGCGGGGACGCGGGCGACCTCCTGCGGTCGTGGGCCGGCGGCTGGCGGGGCGTCGGCCTGGGGGCCGAGGGGGCCACGCCGAGCCTCGCGGCTGCGCTCGGCCTGCTCGGCACGGTGCTCGGCGGTCACCTGGGCCTCGCCCGCACCCTCGCGACCGTCGGCCTCGTGCCGCTCGGCATCCTCGGCGCGCACCGGCTGCTGGGCCCGAGCGGGTCCAAGCGGGCACAGGTCGCCGCCGCGGTGGCCTACGCGGCGCTGCCGCTGCCCTACGACGCCTTCGCCGAGGGCCGGTGGGGCGCGCTGGCGGCCTACGCCGGTGCGCCCTGGGTGCTCGGCCGGCTGGCCCGGGCCTCGGGGGTGGCGCCGTTCGCCCCGGCGGCCGAGCCCGGGGAGGGCCCGATCCTGCCCGGTGGCGCCGCCGACGACCTGGTCGTGCACCACCGCCTGTGGAAGCACGTCGTCGTCACCGGTGCGGTCACCGCGCTGGCCGGCCTCGTGCTGCCGCAGGCGCCCGTGCTGCTGGTGCTCGCCGGCGCGGGCCTCGTGGTGGGGTCGCTGCTGGCGGGCGAGGTGCGGGGCGTGCTCCGCCTCGCCGTCGCCACCGTGGGCGGGGCGGTGGTCGCCGCGGCACTGCTGCTGCCCACGACGCTGGACGTGCTGCGGACCGACGGGGCCGTGCAGGCCTGGTTCGGCGCCTCGGCCCGCACCGCGGGGCTGTCCGCCACCGAGCTGCTGGGCTTCAGGTCCGGCCCGCTGGAGCTGCGGCCGCTCGCCCTCGGGGTCCTCGGCGCCGCGGCCGTCCCGGTGCTGGTGGGTCGGCGGTGGCGGCTCGGCTGGGCCGTCCGGGGCTGGACCACCGCCGTGGTCGCCTGGGGCGCGGTGTGGGCCCACGAGCAGGGCCGCGTCACCGGCCGGTTCCCCGACCGCGCCGCCGTGCTCGCCGTCGCCGCGGCCGGGCTGGCGCTGGCCGTCGGGCTCGGCGTCGCCGCGATCGAGCACGACGTGCGGGGGCGCTCGTGGCGGTTCGGCCTGCGGCGCCTGGTCGTCGCCGTGGGCCTGGCGGCGCTCGCCGTCGCCTCGGTCACGCCGCTCGAGGCCGCGCTCGACGGGCG
>DATGPY010000314.1:0-2104 GCA_035304465.1 Acidimicrobiales bacterium
CGAGCGCGAACCGAGCCCTGGCGACCCGCAGGTCGCGCAGCCCGAGGTACATCCGGTCCTCCTTGGGCACCGCCCGGCGCCGCACGGCGCCGCCTGACCCCGGCATCGTAACCACCGCCCCGCCCCGCGCCGACCGGAGGGTTCCGGGCGCCGGGGCGCTATGGTCTCCGGGCCACACCGGTGCACCACCGGTCCGCCGCCGGCACCGACGCCCGGCGGGGCCCGTTCGAGACCCGTTCGTCGAATCGGCCCATCCCCCGCATTCGACTGGAGTCTCCATGCACCCCTCCTTCGCCGACCTCGGCGTGCCAGCGCCCCTGTGCGCCGCCCTGGCCCGCCGCGGCATCACCGCCCCCTTCCCCGTCCAGGCCGCCACCCTCCCCGATGTCCTCGCGGGCCGGGACGTGGCCGGGCGGGCGCCCACGGGCTCGGGCAAGACCCTCGCCTTCGGCCTCGCCGTCGCCGCGCAGGCCGCCGGCGCCGGCCGGCCGATCCCCCGCCGGCCCCGCGCCCTCGTCCTCGTGCCCACCCGCGAGCTCGCCGGCCAGGTGCGGAGCGAGCTCGCCGCGCTCGTCGACGAGCGGCGGCACGGCCGCGTGCTCGCCGTCCACGGCGGCGTCGGCTACGGGCCCCAGCGGGCCCGGCTCGCCCGCGGCGTCGCCGCGGTCGTCGCCTGCCCCGGGCGGCTCGAGGACCTGGTCGCCAGCGGGGACGTCCGGCTCGACCGGGCGGCGCTCGTCGTGGTCGACGAGGCCGACCGCATGGCCGACATGGGCTTCCTGCCCGCCGTGCGGCGGCTGCTCGACCGCACACCCGACGACCGCCAGACGCTGCTGTTCTCGGCGACGCTCGACGGCGACGTCGACGCGCTGGTCCGGCGCTACCAGCGCTCGCCGGTGCGCCACGAGGCCGCCGGCGTGGCCGAGACCCGGGGGCCGGTCGAGCACCTCTTCTGGTCGGTGCCCCGGGCCGAGCGCGTGGCCGTCACCGCCGAGGTCGTCGACCGGGCCGGCCCCACGATCGTGTTCACCCGCACCCGCCACGGTGCCGACCGCCTCGCGCACCAGCTTGCCCGGCGGGGCGTGCGGGCCGAGGCCATCCACGGCCGGCGCTCCCAGGCCCAGCGCGACCGGGCTCTCCGCCGCTTCCGGGCCGGTGCGGTGGACGCCCTGGTCGCCACCGACGTCGCGGCCCGGGGCATCCACGTCGACGGCGTCGCCTGCGTCGTCCACTTCGACGTGCCCGGCGACGCGAAGGACTACGTGCACCGGTCGGGCCGCACCGGCCGGGCCGGCGCCACCGGCGCGGTCGTGTCGCTGGTCGCCGAGGACAGCCGGCGGGCGGTGCGGGCGCTGCAGCGCGACGCCGGCGTCGCCGGCCCCATCGAACGCCCCGACCCGGCCCGGCTGCCCGCTCCGGTCCCCGCCGCCCGCTGAACGCCGCGTGCGGCTTCACGCACGCGGCGTGATTGACCGCGGGCGGTGCCGGGTATGTCCCTCACCGCGCTACTCCGGGGACGTAGCGTGGCTTGCGAACCACCGGCGGGTCGCTCCCCGATGCCCGCCGGATCCGGGGGAGGGACAGATGGACGACGATCCGGTTCTGCTCGAGGTCGACGGTGGCGTGGCGGTCGTGACCCTGAACCGACCCGAGCGGCACAACGCCCTCGACGACGCCGCCGACGCCCTGCTCCACCGCTACCTCGACCTGCTCCGGTCCGACCGGGCGGTCCGGGCGGTGGTGTGGCGGGCCGAGGGCGGGTCGTTCTCGACCGGGCGGGACGTCGCCGAGCTCCTCGGCGAGCCCGGCCCGGGGCCCGTCGGGGCGGGCGGCGACGGGACGAACGGCGGCGGCGCGGGCGGAGCGAACGGGGCGGGCGGCGACGGCGCCGCGAGCGCCGTCGGCACCGCGCTGCTCCGTCGGGCGCTCGCGCCGAACCCGTTCGAGCAGCTCGACCGCAGCCAGTGGGTCGCCCGCCTGCTCGCCGACTTCCCGGTGCCGATCGTCTGCGCCCTCAAGGGCTGGACGCTCGGCACCGCGTTCGAGCGGGCCCTGCTGTGCGACATCCGGGTGGCGGGCGAGAGCGCCAAGATGGCGCTGTCAG
>DATGPY010000315.1:0-14770 GCA_035304465.1 Acidimicrobiales bacterium
CTCGCGGGCCGTCTCGTCGTTGCCGACCGCCAGGTTGGCCATCGCGTACTCGCAGGTCTCGGCCACGGTGACCCAGGGCCGGTCGGAGACGCAGCGCACCCCGCAGCCCTCCATGACGAAGGCGGCGTGGCGCTCGGCCAGGCGCTCGCGGCCGGCGTCGCCCAGCACGACACCGGTGAGGACGGGGTAGTACCAGTCCATCGCCCAGCGGTGCTTGGGCGAGAAGGCGTCGGGCACGTGGCGGATGACGTGGGCCAGGCGGCCGGCGGACAGCTCCCAGTCGGGCCGCTCGTGGCCCAGCAGCTCGGCCAGCGCGACCGCGCACCGCAGGCTGTGGCAGATCGACGACGAGCCGGTCAGCAGCGCGAACGACCACGGCGTGCCGTCGGCGTGGCGGGCCCAGAGGATCTCCCCCCGGGGGGTCTGCAGCTCCAGCACCCAGTCGATGGCCCGCTCGACGACGGGCCACATCGTCTCGACGAAGCCGCGGTCCTCGGTGCACAGCCACCGGTGCCACACGCCGGTGGCGACGTAGGCGATGACGTTGGCGTCGAGCTTGTCCTGCTCGACGCCGTCCTCGACGTAGTACTGGTGCCACGACCCGTCCGGGCGCTGCATGTCCACCAGCCACTGGAAGGCCTTCTCGGCCTCGGCGTGGCGGTCGCCGAGGGTCAGGGCCATGGCCGCCTCGACGTGGTTCCACGGGTCTGCGTGGCCGCCCGGGAACCAGGGGATCATCCCCGAGGGGAGCTGCCACTCGGCGATGGCGTCGACGGTCTGCTGCAGCTCGCTGGCGGTGGCGATGCCGGGCACGTCGGCGAGGGTCACGGTGCGGGCGCCTCCTCGGCGGTGGTCTCGGGCTTGCGCGCGTACACGACGAGGCTCTTGCCGATCAGGGGGGTGAGGACGCGGTCGGCGGCCCGGGTGAGCGTCGACCACGGCCGGGCGCCGCCGATGTCCCAGCACAGGACCTCGTGGTAGGCGCGCACCAGCGGGTGGTCGTCGTTCGTCGGGCCGACGGCGCACTTCAGCCACCAGTAGGGGCTGTGCAGCCCGTGCATCTTGTGCGACGCGTAGGGCTCGACCCCGGCGGCGCTCAGGCGGGTGCGCAGCTCGGCGGCGGTGTAGATGCGCACGTGCCCGCCCGGCACGAACGGCGCGTGGTACTCGTCGCTGAGCGCCCAGCAGATGCGCTCGGGCAGGAAGGCGGGCACGGTGGCGGCGATCGTGCCGCCCGGGCGCAGCACCCGCACCAGCTCGCGCACGGCGGCCACGTCGTCGTCGATGTGCTCGAGGACCTCGGCGGCGATGATGCGGTCGAAGCAGGCGTCGGGGAACGGCAGCCGGGTGGCGTCGGCCCGCACGGCGCCGCTGCGGGCCGACGCCGGCAGGTCGCCGGCGTCGTGCATCGCCGCGGCCATGGCGGTGACGTCCTTCAGCTCGCCCTCGTCGTAGTCGAGGGCGGTGACCCGGGCCCCGCGGCGCAGCGCCTCGAAGGCGTGGCGGCCGGCGCCGCACCCCAGGTCGAGGAGCCGGTCGCCCCCCCGGAGGCCGAGCAGCTGGTAGTCGACGGTGAGCACGGGCTACCGACCTTCGAGGAGGATCCGGTACTGCTCGACCGTCCGGGCCGCGGTGTGCTTCCACGACCACTGGTCGATGACCCGCTGCCGGCCGGCGGCGCCGACGGTCGCCCGCAGGTCGTCGCGCCCCAGCGCCCAGCGCAGCCGGGCGGCGAGCGCCTCGCTGTCGCCCGGCGGCACGACGAGCGCCGTCTCGCCGTCGCGGCCCACGACCTCGGGCAGGGCGCCGCCGGAGGTGGCGATGAGCGGCGTGCCGCAGGCCATGGCCTCGATGGCCGGCAGCGAGAAGCCCTCGTAGAGGGAGGGGACGACCGCCAGCTCGGCCTCGGCGTACAGCTCGATGATCCGCTCCTCGGGGACGCCGGACACGAAGCTCACGGCGTCCTCGAGCCCGAGCTGGCGGATGGTCTCGTCGGAGCGGCCGCCGGGCTTGCGCTTGCCGATGACGACGAGGTGCAGGTCGTCACGCTCGGTCCGCACCTTGGCGACGGCCTCGAGCAGGTAGCTCAGGCCCTTCATCGTCACGTCCGCGCTGGCGGTGGTGACGATGCGGCCGGGCACGGGCCGCACGTCGGGCAGGGGCCGGAACACGTCGGTGTCGACGCCGACCGGGACGATCGCCATGCGGTTGGGGTCGACCTCGTGGTCGCGGGCGATGTCGCGGAACGAGTTCTCCGACACGGTGATGACGCGCCGGAGGCGCTTCGCCACCCGCGTCTGCATGGCGGTGAACGAGTACCAGCGGCGCAGGGTCAGACGCTTGTACCACCCCTGCGCGTGCTCGATCTCGAGCCGCCGGTCGACGGTGATGGGGTGGTGGATGGTGCTGATGACCGGGAAGCCCTCGCGCTCGATGGCGAGCAGCCCGTAGCCCAGGCTCTGGTTGTCGTGCACAAGGTCGAAGTCGCCCTTCCGGCGGCGCAGGTGGCGCCAGGCCCGGAGGCTGAAGGCGAGCGGCTCGGGGAACTGGCCGAACGAGAACGAGCTGACCTCGACGACGTCGGTCCAGTCCTTGAGCTCCCACAGCCCCGGCATCCGCATGGGGAAGTGGTCGTTGTAGATGTCGAGGCTCGGCAGCTCGACGAGCGGCACGCGGGGGTCGAGCTCGGGGTAGGGCTGCCCGCCGAGCACCTCGACGTGGTGGCCCATGTCCACGAGGGCCTTGGCGAGGTGTCGGACGTAGACGCCCTGCCCGCCCACGTGCGGCTTGCCGCGGTAGGCGAGCAGCGCGATGCGCAGAGGCGATTCCTCAGCGTGCATTCCCGCAACCTTTCCGTTCCACTGACCGCGCGGTCAACTCGGTGCCGGCCGCGCGCCACCCCGCCGTCGGTGATGAGCGCCCGCGAAGGCGACCAGGCTAGCGCCGCCGCGCCCGGGCCCCGCGCTCAGTCCTCCGCGCAGTCCGGCGGTTCCTCGCAGACCGTGGTGCTCGTCGTCGACGAGGTCGTGGTCGTCGTGGACGTCGACGTCGTGGTCGTCGTCGGCCGCGGGCGGGTCGTCGGCGGTGCCGGCGGGGTCGTCGTCGGCGGGGGCGCGGTGGTCGCGGTCGTCGTGGTCCGGACGACGCGGCGGGTCGTCGTCGTGGTCTCGGCCTCGGTCGTCGTGGTCGTCGGCTCGGTGGTGGTCGTCGTCTCGCTGCTGGTCGTCGTCGAGGGCGCCGTGGTCGTCGTCGTGCTGGCGGTCGGCGGGGTCTCGGCGACGGCGATGGCGGGCTCGTTGCCGCCGCCCGAGCTGGACAGCAGCGCGATGGCGGCGATGACCACGACGATCAGGGCGGCGGCGACCCCGCCGAAGACCAGGCGCACGTCGGTGGCCCCGGCGGCGTCGGCCTCCGCCTCGCGCTCGCGGCGGCGCTGGCTCGGCAGGACGGCGCGCCCGCCGAAGGGGTCGGTGTCGCTGGTGCGGAGCCGCCGGTACGGCTCGTCGTCGTCCCGGTCGCGCCGCCGGGCGGCCGCGGCGGCCGCGGCCGCCGTGGTCTCGTCGGCGGCGGGCAGGCGCGCGGGCGGGTCGAAGACCGACGTCCGCGCGTCCTCCCAGGGTGCGGGCGCGCCGCTGTCGGACCCGGCGTCCCAGACGTCGCCCGCGGCCGCGTCGGTCGCCCAGGTGCCGTCGCCGGTGGGGGACGCCGGCCGGTCCTCGGGCTCGTCCCCGCCCCAGGGCTCGTCCGCCCAGGTCGCGTCGCCGGTCGCGGCGGGCAGCTCGCCGCTCACGGGCGCCGCCCAGCCGCCCCCGGCGGGTGACGGCAGCTCACCCGAGCCGGCCGCCGGCCCGTCCCAGGGCGAGCCCCCGTCGGCCGTCGTGCCCGCCGTCGGTCGCTCCCAGGGGTCGCCGCCGTCGCCGGTCGGGCCCGCCGCCCAGGTCGCGTCGCCGGTCGCGGCGGGCAGCTCGCCGGTCGCGGGCGCCGCCCAGCCGTCGGGCGGTGGGGCGGCGACGGTGGCGTCCGGGTCGGCCCCGGGCGGCGACGCCCCGGCGAGCGCGGCGAGGGCGCCCGCCGCCCCGGCCGCCGCGCCCGGACCGTCGCCGACCACGCCGGTCGGTGCGGCCCCGCTGCCGGCGTCGCCCGCCGCCCCGGCGTCGGCGAAGAGCGCCGCGCCCAGGGCGACGGTCAGCTCGGGCGCCTCGTCGCCGACGACGGGCAGGCCGGTGCGCTCGGCGACCATCCGGCGCAGCAGCGGGATGCGCGAGGAGCCGCCGGTCAGCAGCACCATCGACAGGTCGGCCGGCAGCAGGCCGGCGGCGGTGACGGCCGAGGTCAGCACGTCGGCGGCGTCGGACAGGGCAGGTGCCGCCGCCGCCTCGAACGCCTCGCGGGTGATCTCGACCCGGCCCCGGGCCTGGGGCAGCGCCACCTCGACGACGGCCGCCGTCTCGGTGGACAGCCGTTCCTTGGCCGCGCGGCACGAGGCCCGCACCCGGCGTAGCGCCACCATGGCCGCGTAGTCGCCCGGGGTGACCACCGAGGTGATGTCGCCGATGGCGTTCTCCACCAGGGCGAGCACCACGGCGTCGAGGTCGACGCCGCCGAGGTCGGTGCGGCTGACCGGGTCGCCGACCAGGTCGAGCGCCTCGGGGGTCCGGCGCACGAGCGTGGCGTCGACGCTCGAGCCCCCGACGTCGAGGACGGCGACCAGCGCCTCGTCGCCCAGGTCGCGGTCGTCCGCCAGCTTGGCCACCGCGGCGATCGGCGCCGGGACGAGCGAGGCGGCCGGGCCCACGACCTGCTCGGCGGCGGCAGCGAGCAGGGGCTCGGACGCGTCGCCGGGCCGCAGCGGGAAGGTGACGACCAGGTGGTCGGGCCGGGCCCCCGGGTGGGGGGCGAGCCGGTCGAGCGCCGTGCGCAGCAGCTCCTCGGTGAGCAGGAGGGGGTCGCAGTGCCACCCGTCGATGACGACGGGCTCGGGGTCGGCCAGCCGGGTGGTGACCATCCGGGCGACGAGGCCCGGCTCGTAGGGGCTCCGGCGGTCGGCGGCCTCGCCGGTCAGGACGCCGCCGTCCGCGCGCGGCAGGGCCACCGCGGGCATGGTGGTCTCCCCCGCCTCGCCCAGCACGCCCGGCGTGATGTCGTGCCCCCGGCGGACGGCCGCCGTGCACGAGACCGCGCCGAGGTCGATCCCCACGCAGTAGCGCATCGTCGTGTCACCCCAGCTCTGGCTCGACTGCGGAATGTAACCAGTCGCCGCCGTGCGGGGCGAGCGCCCCCACCGGGCGTGCCACGGTGGTGCGCATGCGAGCCGTGGTGCAGCGAGTGACCGAGGCCCGGGTGACCGTCGACGGCGAGGTCGTGGGCGAGATCGGCCCCGGGCTGTGCGCCCTCGTCGGGGTGACCCACGACGACGGGGTCGACCAGGCCCGCAAGCTGGCGACCAAGCTGTGGGGCCTGCGCATCCTCGACGACGAGGAGGGCGTGATGAACCGGTCGGTCTCCGAGGTGGGCGGCGGGATCCTGGTCGTCAGCCAGTTCACGCTCTACGGCGACACCAGCCGGGGCCGGCGGCCGAGCTGGATCGCCGCGGCCCGCCCCGAGCACGCCGAGCCGCTCGTGGACGCCGTGGTCGAGGAGCTACGTCGGCTCGGGGCTGAGGTCGCGACCGGGCGCTTCCGCGCCGACATGCGCGTCGCCCTCGTCAACGACGGGCCGGTCACCGTGATCCTCGACGTCTGACGTGCGCCGGCCGCGCCGGTCGACCAGCCGGGCCAGCCCGAGGCTGACGGCCGCGCCCCCCAGGGCGGGCGCCAGGCCGAGGC
Source organism: Acidimicrobiales bacterium (assembly GCA_035304465.1). Lineage (GTDB taxonomy): Bacteria > Actinomycetota > Acidimicrobiia > Acidimicrobiales > VFJN01 > ZC4RG19. Next base: position 5,826 of record DATGPY010000315.1, read on the forward strand.
GGGTGTAGGGGGTGGTGCCCTCCCGCACCTCGACCGTCTCGTGCAGCACGACCTGCTCGGACACGCCGCTGCGCTGGCGGACGTCGCCGTCGGGGTCGATGACCGCGCTGAAGCCGGTGGGGGCGACCTGCCCGACCCACCGGTCGCTCTCGATGGCCCGCATGCGGGACGACGCCACCTGCTGGGTCTGCACGAGCGTCCCGGTGAACGACGAGCCGTTGGTCGGGTTGAACACGACCCCGGCGCCCGCCTGGACGCCCTCGCGCACCCGGTCGCCGAAGAACACCTCCCACGAGATGGCGACGCTCAGCCGGCCGGTCGGCGTGTCCAGGTAGGCCGGCTCGTCGCCGACCAGCGCGTCGCGGGCGGTGAGGTCCTTGCCGCCGAACGGCTCGACCAGCGGGCGGAGCGGCACGTACTCGCCGAAGGGGACCCGGTGGACCTTGTCGTAGCGGTCGACGATCTCCCCGTCGGGGGCGAAGGCGACCGCCGCGTTGCGGAAGTGCTCGTCGCCGGCGTCCTCGACGACCCCCACGACCAGCGTGGCGTCGAGGCGCCGGGCGAGGTCGACCAGCTCGTCGTGCTCCCGGGCGGTGTCGAGCGACGGGATGTCGACCACGTCCTCGGGCCAGACGACGAGGTCGACGCCGGGCTCGATCTCCTCGCTGGCCTCCAGGTGGCGCTCGAAGACCTCGCGCTCGTCGGTGTTCCAGGCCCGTGTGCCCTGCGGGCCGCCGCCCTGGACCAGCGCGATGCGCAGCTCGCCGACCGTCTCCGCCCGGGGCAGGGCCACGGCCAGCCCGGTGACCGCCACCACCACCGCCGCGGCCACCGCGGCCGCCCGCCACCGGCGGGACAGCGCCGCGGCGACGGCGACGGCGGCGACGACGGTGACCTCGACGAGCAGCAGGGCGCCGCCGAGGCGGAGCACCGGGGCGAGCGGGCCCGCGACCTGGCCGACGGCGAGGCTGGAGAGCGGGACGCCGCCGAAGGGCCACGACCAGCGGAGCAGCTCGACCACGGCGACGGCGCCGGGCAGGCCGATCCAGCGGGCCGGGGCACGGGCCGGGACGAGGGCCGCCGCCACGCCCAGCAGCGCCGCGTAGGCCGCGGCGGCGATGAGGTAGCCCGGCAGCGTCATGTCGATCATCCAGGCCAGCGACGGCACGTAGAGGCCGACGCCGGCCACGGCGCCCCGGCGGAAGCGGGCGCCCCGGGGGCGGTCGGCGATCAGCCGGTCGAGCGCGACGAGCCCGGCGAAGGCGAGCGGCCACCACCCCCACGGGGGCAGCGCGGCCGCGACGAGCAGCCCCGAGCCGAGGCAGGCGAGAGCGGTGACGAGCCGACGCATGACGGTGCCGATCATCGCACGCCGCGCCGGACGTCACACAGGCTGCCGGCCGCCGGCCGGTCAGCCGGGGGCGGGGTCCGCGAGGCGGAAGTGGGCGACGATGCGCTGGGCGGCCGAGCCCTTGGGGTGGCAGGCGAACAGCGTGGCGGTGCGCTCGTTGGTCTGGGTGAGGATCTCCAGGGCGTCGGGGTCCACGATCGACAGCCCGATCAGCTCGTAGGTCCAGGTCGTGCCGTCGTCCATCGTGAACACGAGCGGGTCGCCCGGCTGCAGCCGGTCGAGGTCGTGGAACGGCCGGGTGAACGTGGTGCGGTGCCCGGCGACGACGACGTTGCCGACCTCGCCCGGCATCGCCGTGCCCGGCCAGTGGCTCGGCCCCCGGTTGATGGCGGTGAGCGTGACCCCCTCGTACAGCGGCTGCGACACGCCGAGGGTCGGCAGGGCGAGGGTGCCGTGGACCACCTCGGGCGTGGGGGCGTAGGGGTCGGCCGGGGGCGGCTCCGGCACCGGGAGAGCCGGCGGCGCGGTGGTCGTCGTCGTCGCCGGCGCCGTCGTCGCCGGCCCCGCGGTCGTGGTCGTGACCTCGGGCTCGGCGGACGGCGCCGGCCCGCCGGCACCGTCCGCCCCGATCGACCACCCGGCGAGGCCCAGGCACCCGGCGGCGACGAGCGCCGCCACACCCCGCCGGCGGCGGGTGGTGCCGGGTGACCGGGTCATGTGCCGGTTGTAGCACCCAGTGCGCGCGCCGTGGCAGCCCTCGCCGTGCGGATGCAGGTCGGGACGCCCACGCCGTGGGTCCACGCGCCGGCGGTGACGATCCGGGGCGCGGTGCGGGCCAGGGCGGCCTCGGCGGCCGCCACCCGGTCCCGGTGGCCGGGGCGGGGCTGCGGGAACGACCGGGGCCACCGGCTGATGCGCACCTCCACCGGCGCGGCCCGCAGCCCCATGGTCGTGCCGAGGTCGTCCAGCACCCGGCCGACCAGCTCGTCGTCGGGCAGGTCGACGGCCCGCTCGTCGCCGTCGCGCCCCACCGAGGCCCGCAGCAGCACGAGCGACGGGTCGTGGTCGAGGTGGGGCCACTTGGTGGTCACCCACGAGCAGGCGGTGAGCAGCAGGCCGGCGGACCGCGGCACCAGGAACCCGGTGCCGTCCAGCTCGTGCTCGACGCCGTCCCGGGGCACGGCCAGCGACACCAGGGCGACCGACGCGTGGTCGACCTCGCCGATGGTCGCGGCCGCCTCGGCGGCCCCACCGCCCAGCGGGGCGAGCAGCGGCGCGGTGGCGAAGGCGGGGGTGGCCAGCACGACGGCGCCGGCGGTCACGTCGGTGGGCGCGAGCCGCCAGCGGGTGCCCTCGGGCACCAGCACCTCGACGGCCGTGCCGGTGCGCACCGCGTCCCCGAGCGCGCCGGCGAGCGCGGCGACGAGCGCGCCCATGCCGTCCCGGGGCGCGAGGAACAGGGGGCGCTCGCCGACCGGGGCCTGGTCGCGGAGCGCGGCGACCGACCGGATCAGGCTGGGCTCCTCCGGGTCGAGGTCGCGGGCGGCGGCCAGCTGGGCGGCGACGACCTGCAGCGAGAGGCGGTCGCAGTCACCGGCGTAGACGCTGCCGACCAGCGGGCCGACCAGCCGGTCGAGAACCTCGTCGCCGAGGCGCCGGCGGATCAGGTCGCCGACGCTCTCGTCCACGGGCTCGCCGTCCGGGCCCCGGGGGCGGTCGTCCGGTCGGGTCAGGTCCTCGCGGGCCCGTTCGACGCCGGCGGGGCTGAGCAGCCCGGTGGCCGCCACCGCGTCCAGGTCGGTGGGCACGCCGAGCACCTGGTCGGCGGGCAGCCGGCGCAGCCGGCCGTCGAGCCACACGTAGGCCCCGGCCGAGGCGGGCGCCACCAGCTCCGTGGCGATCCCGAGCTCGTCGCACAGCTCGACGGCGGCGGGCACCCGGGCGAGGAAGGCGTCGGCCGCCTCGTCGAGCGGCACGCCGGCGAGCGGCGAGGTCTGCAGCTTGCCGCCCGGCCGGTCGCCGGCCTCGAGCACGGCCACCGAGGCCCCCCGGCGCTCGCCCTCCCAGGCGGCGGCGAGCCCGCTGATGCCGCCACCGACGACGGCCAGGTCGACGTGGGTGGTCATGGCGCCATCATCAGCCCGCGGCCGCGGCGCGCACCAACCGGGCGAGGGCCGGCATGACCTCGGGGTCGTCGTTGATCGACGCCGTGCGTGCGAAGGCCAGGCCGACCTCCTCGGCCACCCGGCGGGCCTCGATGTCGAGGTCGTGGAGGACCTCCAGGTGGTCGCTGACGAAGCCCTGCGGGCAGACGAGCACCCCCTCGACCCCGGGGGTGGCGCCCAGGTCGCGCAGCACGTCGAGGACGTCGGGGCCCCGCCAGGGCTCGGGGGTGCGGCCCGCCGACTGCCAGGCCAGTGCCCACCGGTCCGCGGCCAGCCCGGCGCGGGCGGCGATGGCGGCCGCCGAGTCGCGGAGCTGGTCGACGTAGGGGTCGCCCGCCAGCACCCGCTCGGGCAGCGAGTGGGCGGTGAACAGCACCCGGCTCGCCGCGGGCAGCCCGGCCAGCGCCTCGCGCACCCGTCGGGCCTGGGCGTCGACCCAGGCCGGCAGGTCGTGCCACGAGTCGACGCGCACGTAGGGCACGCCGCGCTCGGCCGCCGCGGCGCCCGCCCGCTCGTGGTACTCGCCGACCGAGGCCCGCGAGTAGTGGGGGGCGAGCACCAGGCCGACGACCCGGTCGGGGCGGGGGTCGCCCGCGACGACGGCGGCGACCGCGTCCTCGAGGAACGGCGGCGCGTGCTTGTTGCCGAGCTCCACCCGCCAGGCGCCCGGCTCCTCGGCCGCCAGCGCGGCCGCGATCGCCGCCGCCTGGTCGCGGGTGCGCCGGGCGAGCGGCGAGACGCCACCGATCGCCGCGTACCGGTCCACCAGGTCGCGCAGCTGCTCCGGGGTCGGGGGGCGGCCCCGGCGGATGTGCGTGTAGTAGGCCTCGACGTCGTCCGGCGACGCCGGCGTGCCGTAGGCCATGACCACCAGGCCGGTCGTCACGACCCCGGGCTCCAGGTGTGGACGAGCTCGACCAGCCGCTCCAGCACCGACGGGTCGGTCTCGGGGAGGACCCCGTGGCCGAGGTTGAAGACGTGGCCGGGGCGCCCGCCGTTGGCGGCCAGGACGGCACGGGCCTCGGCCTCGACCGCCGGCCAGGGGGCGAGGCACACGGCGGGGTCGAGGTTGCCCTGGACCGCCACGTCGGGGCCGAGGCGCGCCCGGGCGACGTCCAGCGGCACCCGCCAGTCGACGCCGACGACGTCGGCGCCGGCCCGGGCCATGAGCCCGAGCAGCTCGCCGGTCGTGACGCCGAAGTGGATGGCGGGGACCCCCAGGTCGGCGATGCCCTGGAACACCCGGGCGCTGGCCGGGAGCACGTGGCGCTCGTACATGGCGGGCGACAGCGTGCCGGCCCAGCTGTCGAAGACCTGCACCGCCGACGCACCGGCCAGGACCTGCGCCCGCAGCGAGGCGATGGCGATGTCGGCGAGCCGGTCGAGCAGCGCCGCCCACAGGTCGGGCCGGCCGAGCATGAGCGCCTTGGTGGTGGCGAGCGTGCCCGACGGGCCGCCCTCGACCAGGTAGCTCGCGACCGTGAACGGCGCGCCGGCGAAGCCGATGAGCGGCACGTCGCCCAGTTCGCGCACCAGGTTGCGCACCGTCTGCTGGACGTACGGGCAGTCGGCCTCGGGGTCGAGGGGGCGCAGGCGGTCGAGGTCGGACTCGTCGCGGAACGGCTCGGGCACGACCGGGCCGACGCCCGGGTGCACCTCGACGCCGAAGCCCAGGGCCGCCACCGGCACGACGATGTCGCTGTAGAGGATCGCGGCGTCGACCCCGTAGCGGCGGACGGGCTGCAGGGTGATCTCCGTCGCCCGGTCGGGGTCGCGGATCGTGTCGAGGATGCTGCCGCTGCCGCGGACCTCGCGGTACTCCGGGAGCGACCGGCCGGCCTGGCGCATGAACCACACGGGGACGTGGGGCGCGGGCTGGTTGCGGCAGGCGAGGAGGAACGGGGCGTCGGCAGGGGGTGGCATCGCGGTCACGCTACCCCGGGCCGGTCAGGGGGCCCGGCGCCGCGATCCCCGGGTCCCCCGGGGTGGGGCAGGGGGACACCCCCGTCGACATCGGGGCTGCCGTCCCCCACGATGGCACCATGCGTGAGAACGACGGCGTGACCCGAGGGGACCGCGAGCGCGGGCTGGCGGACGCGCTCGGCGAGGTCCAGGACGACGACAGGACGAGCGGGTACGACGACGACCTGATCGACGACGACCGCTACGGCGAGGGCGACGGCACCACCGGCCTCGACGTCGAGGACGTGCTCGACGACGACGTGATCGTGATCTACGACGAGGGCGACGGCGTCGAGGACGTCTCCGACCTCGACGACCTCGGCCTCGAGGTCGAGGACGTCGAGGTGGGTCTGGGCGACGAGGGCTGGGAGCCGCACGGCGACGGGGGCGGCGCCCTCGACTCGGTGGTCGACCGGGTGCGGGAGATCTTCCTCGGCGACGACGACGGCGGGTCCGATCCCGGCGGCGCCGACGGCGGCGGCATCTTCGGCGGCTGACGCCCCCCGTCCACCCCCGCGACGGCGAGTGGGCGGGTAGCATGGTCTGTTCCTCGTACCAGGAGGAGCGCTTGGCCACCCACCCCGATCTCGCCGCCGAGCAGGCCTACATCGACCACGCGTACGAGTCGCTCGAGCAGGCGCGGCGCACGGCGATGCGGCTCCGGACCATGGTCGAGGTCGGCCGTGGGGGCACCGAGCAGGCCCGCTGGGAACGGGAGATGATCGAGGAGAACATCGCCCAGCGGCTGGAGTACCTCGACGTCGGCGACGCGAGCCTCGTCTTCGGGCGCATCGACAAGGCCCGCTCCGAGGGCGGCGAGAGCTACTACATCGGGCGGATCGCCGTGTCGGACGAGTCCCAGGAGCCCCTGGTCGTCGACTGGCGGGCCCCGGTGGCCGAGCCCTTCTACCGGGCCACCGGTCGGGCCCCGATGGGGCTGGTGCGCCGGCGGCACTTCGCCACGCGCGGCCGCAAGCTCCTCGGCATCGAGGACGAGCTGTTCGGCGAGGGTGCGCACCTGCTGGGCGTCGACGCCAACGGTGACGGCGACGACCGGGTGCGGGGCCGCAGCTCGCTGATCGCCGCGCTGGAGGAGTCGCGCTCCGGGAAGCTCAGCGACATCGTCGCCACCATCCAGGGCGAGCAGGACGAGGTCATCCGTGCCCCGCTGCCCGGCGTGCTGGTGGTGCAGGGCGGGCCCGGCACCGGCAAGACGGTCGTCGCGCTCCACCGCGCCGCCTACCTGCTCTACACCTACCGGTTCCCGCTCGAGGGCCAGGGTGTCCTGGTCGTCGGCCCCAACCGGCTGTTCCTCGGCTACATCGAACGCGTGCTCCCCAGCCTCGGCGAGGCCGGGGTCGAGCTCGCGGTGCTCGCCGACCTCGTCGAGGGTGTGCGGGTGCGGGGGAGGGACGCCCCGGCGGCCGCCCGGGTCAAGGGCGACGCCCGCATGGCGAAGGTCCTGGCCAAGGCCGTGCGCGACCGCGAGCGCCCCCTGCGGGCGCCGCTGCGGGTGCCGTTCGGGGCCCAGACGCTCGTGCTGCCGCCCGAGCGCACGGCGGAGATCGTCGGCGAGGCGCGCCGGCGCTTCCGGCTGCACAACCCGGCCCGGCGGTTCGTCGAGAAGCAGCTGTTCGCGGCGCTGTCCGAGGTGAGCCGGGTTCCCACCACCCCCGACGAGGTGCGCGAGCGCACGCGAGCGACGCCCGAGGTGCGAGAGGCGCTCGAGCGGATGTGGCCGGTGCTCACGCCGGCCGAGCTGCTGCACGACCTGTTCGGCTCGAAGGCGCTGATCGAGCTGGCGGCCCGGCGGCACCTCGACCCCGACGAGCGGGCCGCGCTGTTCCGCCCCCGGTCCGAGGATGTCGGCAGCGTCGTGTGGACCCACGACGACGTGCCGCTCCTCGACGAGGCCCGGGCGCTGCTCGGCCCCCGCCGGCGCCGCCGGTCCGAGGACGGCACCGACCCCGACGAGGTCCGCACCTACGGCCACATCGTCGTGGACGAGGCGCAGGACCTCTCGCCCATGCAGCTGCGGATGCTGGCCCGGCGGTCGCTCAACGGCTCGATGACCGTGGTCGGCGACATCGCGCAGGCGACGGGCGTGTGGGCCCACCGTGACTGGGACGACATCCTCGAGCACCTGCCGAAGAAGCGGCCGAGCCAGCGGGCCGAGCTGTCGATCGGCTACCGCATCCCGGGGCCGACGATGGACCTGGCCGCCAAGGTGCTCGCCGAGGCGGCCCCCAACCTGCAGCCGCCCGACTCGGTGCGCACGGAGGGCGACGAGCCGCGCCTCGTCGCCGTGGGGGCGGACGAGCTGGCCGCCCGGGTGGCCGGGGTGGCGGTCGAGGAGCGCGACGTGGTCGACCCCGGCAGCGTTGCCGTGATCGCCCCGTCGACCCTGGTCGAGGAGGTGGCCGCGGCGCTGGACGCGGCCGGCGTCGAGTACGGGCGGGCGGCCCGCAACGGCCTCGAGCAGCGGGTGACGCTCGTGCCGGTCAGCCTGGTGAAGGGCCTCGAGCTGGACGCCGCGGTCGTCGTCGAGCCGGCCGCCATCGTCGAGGAGGAGGCCCAGGGGATGCGGGCGCTGTACGTGGCGCTGACCCGGGCCACCAAGCGGCTGGCGGTGGTGCACGCCCGGGAGCTGCCCGAGCCGCTCCGCTGACCGGTCCGGCGCCGGTGCGCGCCGCGGTGCGCGCCTCGTGACCGGCTTCGTTACGCTGCGGCCGGCAGGGGAGCGACACGTTGGGGGGATCGTCTCGATCATGACGTCGTGGCCAGTTCGGCGGCTCGGGGTGCTGCTCCGGCCCCCTCCGCACGCCGGCTGGCGCCGGTTCGGCACGCAGGCCGCCAGCCTGCTCGGAGTCGCCGGGGTCGCGATCTGCCAGCCCGTGCTCGACCTGTTCGGGCGCAACCCCACGTTCTTCGTCGCCGGGCGGTACTCGGCCGGGCAGATCGTCGCGTTCGCGCTCGTCGTCGCGCTGGCCCCCGCGGCCGTCGCCGTCGCCCTCGTCGGGCTGGCCAGGGCGGTGCACCGCCGGGCGGGGGCGGTGGCCTACGTGGCGCTGCTCGCGCTGCTCGCCGGGATGTTCGGGCTCTCGGTGGCCCGGGCGGTGGGCGTACGGGGGCTGGTCCCCGCGGGCCTGCTCGCCGGTGTGATCGCGCTCGCGGTGGTGGTCGCCGACCGGTGCCTGGCGCCGGCGCGCCAGTTCCTCACCTACCTCGCCGCCGGGAACCTCGTCTTCGTCGGGTCGTTCCTGTTCACCAGCCCGACCGCCCGCCTCGTCTCCGCCGAGGCCGGGGCGGGGACCTGGGCGACCGAACCGGTCGAGCTGGAGGGCCCGGTCGTCGTCCTCGTCCTCGACGAGCTGCCGCTCACGTCCCTCCTGCGGCCCGACGGCTCGATCGACGCCGCCCGGTTCCCCCGCTTCGCCGAGCTGGCCGCCCGGTCGACCTGGTTCCGC
>DATGPY010000316.1:0-3686 GCA_035304465.1 Acidimicrobiales bacterium
GGAGGGCAGCGCCCTCGCCATCGAGCTGGCCGCCGCCCGCCTGCCGGCCCTCGGCCTCGACGGCATCGAGGCCGGGCTGTCCGAGCGGCTGACGCTGCTGGCCGGCGGGCCCCGGGCCGACGCCCGCCACCGCTCGCTGCGCTCGGCCATCGACTGGAGCTACAACCTGCTCGACCCCGCCGACCAGGCGCTGCTCCGACGGGTCGCCGTGTTCGCCTCGGCCTTCACGGTCGACGACGCGGTCGCGGTCGCCGGGTTCGAGCCGGTCGACCCCGGTGCGGTCGCCGCCGGCCTCGCCCGGCTGGTCGAGCACAGCCTGCTCGTCGTCGTGCCCGGAGCGGTCACCCGCTACCGGGCGCTCGACAGCATCCGCCAGCACGGCGTCGAGCGGATGGCGACCAACGCGCCGGCGGCGGGCGGGCCGGCCGCCGCCGACGAGCTCCAGCTCGTGCGGCACCGCCACCTCGACCGGTTCGGCCGCCTGACCGCCGAGCTCGCCCGGGAGGGGGCGCTCACCCTCGGGGAGGTGCTGGCCGGCGACGACCCGCTGGCCGGCTGGCGACGGGACTTCGACGCCGTGGCCGACGACGCCCGGGCGGCGCTCAAGTGGGCCTCCGAGCAGCCGGCGCACCGCAGCGACGCCGCGCAGCTCGCGAGGGCGCTGGCCGCGGCCTGCCTGACGCGTGGCTGGCTGGTCGAGTGCCAGCGCCACTACGAGGCCGCGGCCGACCTGGCCGGCGACGCACCGGAGCAGGTCGACGCGCTGCTGCTCGCCGCCGGGGCGGCCACCGGGCGCCAGGTGGGCGCCGACGCGCTGGCGCTGTGGCGGCGGGCGGCCGACGTGGCGCTGGGCGCCGGCGACACCGACACGGCGGCCCGGGCGTTGTCCCACGCCGTCGAGCTGATCCTGCGGGGACCGGGCATCATCTCCCCCAAGCCGGCGAAGGACGGCCACCGCCCGCTCGCCGAGGAGGCCCGGCGCCTGCCGGTGCACGACCCGGCCACGGCGGCAGCCCGGCGGGTGGCGCTGCTGTTCGAGCTCGACGAGGCGTCGCCGGAGGCCGCAGACGAGGCGCAGCGGGCGGTGCGGGTGGCACGCGAGGTCGCCGACCCGGTGCTGGAGAGCAGCGCGCTCGACGCCCTCTGCGCGGTCAGCCTGGCCATCGGCGACGTGGCCACCGCCCTCGACGCCGTCCGGCGCCGCCTCGACCTCCTGGCCGGCCACCCGCCCTCGGCCACCAACGCCTTCGAGATCGCCGACGCCTACGGCATGGCCGCCGAGGTCGCGCTGACCGCCGGCGACCTCGCCGCCGCCCGGCGCTACGCCGACGACCTGGAGCGGCTGCCGTTCCACGCCGAGGAGGGCCACCTCGCCACCAGCAGGCGGCTCGAGGTCGATGCCATGGCGGGCGAGATCGCGCGGGTGCTCGAGGCAGCGGCGCGCTTCCGCGAGGGGTGGGAGCGGGCCGGCCGGCCCGAGGCCACGAGCCTCGGCAAGGGGGCCTACGCCGTGTCGATGGTCCAGGGCCTGCGGGGTGACGACGACGCGATGGCCGAGTGGCGGGAGGTCGCGTTCGCCCTCGGCCTGGACCTGAACTGGGCCGACGGCTGCTCGACCGGCTACGCGCCGACCCACGACGCCATCCTCCACCTCCACCGGGGCGACGCCGACGCGGCCTACCACCGGCTGAAGACCGACCCCGACGACTTCCGGACCTGGTTCACCGGCCAGTGGCGGCCGTGGTACGCCGCTCTCCACGCCGAGGCCGGGGTGCTGGTGGGGGCGCCCGACGCCACGGCGCGCATCGAGCGGGCCCGTCGCCACGCCGGACCCAACCGCATCGCCGCGGCCATGGTCGAGCGGGCTGCCGCGCTGGCCGCCGGCGACCGCGATCGGCTCGTGGCGATCGCCGCCGACCTGGCCCCGACCGGCTGCCGCTACCAGTGGGCCCGCACGCTCGTCCTGGCCGGCGGCGAGCACGCCGAGCGGGGCCGTGCGGAGATGGCGGCGCTCGGCGCGGCGCCGATGGCCGAGCCCCCGCTCCCCTGACGCCGCCGCTCAGCGGGGCTCGTGCTCCGTGCCGCGCCCGAGGGTGGCGTAGCGGGCGGTGCCCGGCTCGTGCACGTCGGCCGTGTGCCACAGGCCGGGCGGGTCGACCACCGGAGTGACGCAGGCCACCTTGGCGACCACGTGCTGGCGCCACTACTGTCCGTCGCCGCACGACGAGCGGAGGCGAGGTGGTGGAGGCGCGCGACTACCGGTGGCTCTCGCCCGGGCAGGTGGCGGCCCGGCTCGGGCTCTCGGTCCGGGACGTCTACCGGCTCATCGACGTGGGCGAGCTGCCCGCCTACCGCATCGCCGGCACGCTGCGCCTGCTCGTCTCCGAGGTCGAGGAGTACCTCCGGCGGGGCCGGTAGCCTCGCCCCCATGTGCCGCAACATCACGACCCTGCGGGGGCTGGAGCCGCCGGCCACGCCCGAGGAGATCGAGGCCGCGGCCCGCCAGTACGTCCGCAAGGTGAGCGGCGTGCAGAAGACCTCCGCCGCCACCGAGGCGGCGTTCGAGCGGGCGGTGCGCCAGGTGACCGAGGCCACCGCCGAGCTGCTCGCGGCGCTGCCGCCGCGGCGCCAGCCGCCGCCGACGCTGCCCCCGCTGCGGCGCATCGCCGCCGGGGCCGCCGGGGCGCCGTCCGGCGGCTAGGTCGGCGGCGCCGCCTCCTCGACGCCGTCGGCGGCGTCCACCTCTCGCCGGCGTCCCCGCCGGCCGGCGCGCCGCTCCCGACGCTCGAACAGCTCGCCGCGGTGCCAGGGCGTCCCCAGCGCCGGCAGCGCGAACCGGTCGAGGCCCCACCAGCCGGCGTTGCGCCAGGCGAGGACGAGGAGGCCGGACACGAGGATCATCGCCGGGTTGAGGCCGGCGGAGCCGGCGAACACGAACGAGAAGTTCATGATGGCGCCGAGCAGCGCGGCGAGTCCGGTGAACAGCCCGACGATCAGCAGGGCGCCGATGACCAGCTCGCCGACGGCGACGATCGGGCCGATGACCGGGTGGGACGTGTCCCGCACCCACTCGAGGAAGTCGACGTACCACGAGAAGGCGACGTCCGGGTGCGGACCCTCGGCGTTCTCGATCGCGCCCTGGGCGAACCCGGCGACCGCGTCGCCGACCTCGACGTCGCCCTCGGCGCGCACCCAACCGACGTTCCCGTCGCCGGTCAGGCTGTACTGCGCGTCGCCCCAGTCCCAGAACTTCCAGGTGATGTTGCCGCCGAAGACCTTGCCCCACCCGGCCTGGAACCACTCCCAGCCCAGCCACAGCCGGGCCACGAGCCAGATCCACGCCGCCGTGCTCGAGCCGAAGAGCCAGCGGGAGACCGCCGGCTCCTCGATGTAGACGGTCCCCCGCTCGGGCGCCGCTGCTGCATGGGCCATGACCTCACCTCTCGGGTCCGTCCAGACCTGCCGCCCCGAGCGCTACCCGCCGTGCACCCGGTCCAGACGCCGCGTCCCGGACGGCCGGTCACAGCGGCAGGGGCAGGTCTCCACCGAGGTCGTAGACGACGTCGTCGCCGGCGCGCCGGGCGCCGTCGGTCAGCTCGTGCGGCACGCGGCGGCCGTCGTGCATGAGGTGCGTCACCGTCGCGCCCCGGAGCAGCACGGCGGCGTCGGCGAGCAGGCGGCGGTGG
>DATGPY010000317.1:0-13010 GCA_035304465.1 Acidimicrobiales bacterium
CTTCTTCTACTCGACGCTGTTCCTCGCCCACCCGCACCTGCGGGACATGTTCCCGCTCGGGATGGCGAACCAGCGCGACAAGCTGCTCGCCGCCCTCGGGCAGGTGGTCAGCCACGTCGACGACCTCGACGCGGTCGTCCCCGTGCTCCAGCAGCTCGGCCGCGACCACCGCCGCTTCGGCGTCGTGCGCGACCACTACCCCGCCGTCGGCGAGGCGCTGCTGGCCACGCTCGAGCACTTCTCCAGCGAGTGGACGCCCGAGCTGGCCCGCGACTGGGCCGCCGCCTACGAGCTCGTCGCGCAGGTGATGGTCGCGGCGGCCGACGCCGCCAGCGAGATGCCGCCGTGGTGGCACGGCACCGTCACCGCGATCGAGCGCCGGACGGCCGGCATCGCGGTGCTGACCGTCCGGCCGCACACGCCGCTCCCGTACCTGCCCGGTCAGTCGGTGGCGGTCGAGGTGCCCACCCGCCCTCGCCTCTGGCGCTGGTACACGCCGGCGACGCTGCCGGGACCCGACGGGTCCTTCGAGCTGCACGTGCGCCTCGTGCCGGGCGGTCAGGTCAGCCCCGCGCTCGTCCAGGCGACGCAGGTGGGCGACGTGCTCCGCCTCGGCGCGCCGGTGGGCACCGACCTCGTCCTCGACGACGGCACGCGCGACCTGCTGCTCATCGCCGGCGGCACGGGCCTGGCACCGTTCAAGGCGGTCCTGTCCCAGCTCGCCCAGCAGCGGAGCACCCGGTTCGCCCACCTCTACTGGGGCGGGCGCCACCACCGCGACCTCTACGACCTCGTCGCCATGCGGCGCCTCTGTGAGTCCCACGACGGCCTGCGCCTCGTGCCCTGCGTGTCCGACGAGCCGGCGCCGGGCGGCGACGTGGCCGGCGGCACGGCGGTCGACGTCGCGCTGCGCGAGGCCGACTGGCGCGACCACGAGGTGTACATCTGCGGGTCGCCCGAGATGGTGCGCGCCACGCGCGACCGGGTGCTGGCCGCCGGCGTGCCCCGCGCACAGGTGCACCTCGAAGCCTTCGGCAACCAGCAGGAGACAGCGACATGACGGACCCCTCCGTCGGCACTCCCCCGCAGATCCCCCACCGCCTCACCCCCGAGCGCGTGCGCTCGATCCGGTTCGGGCGGACCCCGATCGGGCGCCGCGGCCTCAACGAGGACGAGGTGGCGCAGTTCCAGGAGCGGGTCGCGGCCGAGCTGGCCGAGCGCGACGCCGCGGAGGCCGCGCTGCGCGCCAAGGTCGAGCACTACAAGCGGTCGCTCATCCAGTGGCAGCGCGAGCACAGCGGCGACCCCTACGGCGAGCAGGCCACCGGCGGCCAGGTCGCCACGCGCCCGACGGTGGAGGCGGTCAACATCCTCTCCCGGGCGCAGCAGGAGGCCGACGCCTACATCGCCCAGACCCAGCAGTACTGCCGGCAGCTCGCCGACGAGGCCCAGGCGCACGCCGAGCAGCTGCTGGCCGAGGCCCGGGCGCAGGCCGAGCAGCTGCTGGCCGAGCCGATGCGGCTCGCCAAGGACGCGGCATCCGCCAACATCACCGACCTCGCCGACCTCGAGCGGCGGCTGACCTGGGCCCGCTCGTTCATCGCGTCGCTCGAGGCCGTCGAGGCACAGCTCCGCACGGCCCGGGAGGCGCTCGCCTACGAGTTCGACCGCGCCCGGGTGCCGGAGGCCGATCGGCGCGCGGGCTGACGCACGGCCCGCGGGGCGCGGGGCGAGGGGCCGACCGTCGGGGCGGTGCCGCCAGCCGTTGCCTGGCGGCACCGTCGCGGTCAGTCGATGTCGAGCACGAGCTCGGTGCCGACCTGGAGCTCCGGCCCGCCGTTGGCGTCGCGCAGCGCCTCGACCACCTCGCGCGGGTCGCGATCGGGCGCGATCTCGGCGGCGATGCCCCACAGCGTGTCCCCCGGGCGGACGACGTAGCGCTCGCCGGGCTGCGGGACCGATCCACCACCGTCGGTGACCTCGGCGCCGCCGTCGAGCGGCCGGGGCTCGCCATCGCTGCCCACGTCGACGAGGCCACCCACGGCGCGCAGCCCCGAGGGGAGGGCCAGCGCCACGGCGGCAGCGGCGGCCAGGACGGCCAGCCGCCGCCGGCGCACCCGTGTCGCCCGGTCGGGCAACGGGCGCGGCACCGGCCGCAGCGGCGGCCGGGCGGCGGGGGCGTCGACGGGCGCGGCACCCCACCGCTCCTGGGCGCCGGGGACGTGGATCGCAACCATGGCCGGATTCTCCTGAGCGGGTGTGACAGCGGGGCGGGTGGAGTCGAACCTGTGTTCGCCACACCCACGGAACCACGAACCGGTGTTCGGTGTCAACGGGGAACACGAACGGGTGTTTGCCACCAGACGGGCGCGCTGGTACCGTCACCGACGGAACGTGCGTTCGTCCCGCCGGGGGGTGCGTGGCCCCACCGGCGCGCCACCCCCGACGGGGCGCCGGCGCACGGCACCTCGCCCGGCTGCCCGGGCCACCGACCGGAGAGGCGGCCCCCGGGCCGCCGCACCAGCCAAGGAGCGCAGCACATGGCCCCGCAGCCCCTGACGAACCGCCAGCGAGAGGTCCTCGAGATCATCGAGCGGCACACCCGCGAGCACGGCTACCCGCCGTCGGTGCGCGAGATCGGCGAGGCCGTCGGCCTCACCTCGCCCTCCACCGTGCACGCCCACCTCGCCGCCCTGCAGCGCCGGGGCTACCTCCGGCGCGACCCCACCAAGCCGCGGGCGCTCGAGGTCCGGTGGGACCCGCACTCCGACGCGGCGGCCGAGCGCCGGCCCGTGCGCCACGTGCCCCTCGTCGGCGACGTCGCCGCCGGCACCGACGTCCTCGCACAGGAGAACATCGAGGAGCTGCTGCCCCTGCCGGTCGACTTCACCGGCGAGGGCGAGCTGTTCATGCTCCGGGTCCGGGGCGACTCGATGATCGAGGCCGGCATCCTCGACGGCGACTACGTCGTGTGCCGGTCGCAGCCGTCGGCCGACCCGGGCGACATCGTGGTGGCCGGCATCCCGGGCGACGAGGCGACGGTCAAGACCTTCAACCGGCGCGACGGCAAGGTCGTGCTGGAGCCGGCCAACCCGCGTCTGGAGCCCATGGAGCTCGACCCCGACGAGGTGCAGGTGTTCGGCCGGGTCGTGACCGTGCTGCGCCGGCTCTGACCCGGGCGGCGGTCACCCGGCCCGACGCGCCGCGCCGGTGCCGCCGACCACGGCGTTCGATCCACCGCGCCGAGAGGCGCCGCGCTCAGGTGCCGTGCCGGAGCAGGTCCTCTAGGGCCCGGTAGACGGCGTCCAACGACGCCCGCTCGACCCGCTCGTCGGCCCGGTGGGCCAGCGTCGAGTCCCCGGGGCCGAAGTTGGCCGCGGGGATGCCGGCCGCCGCGAAGCGGCTGACGTCGGTCCAGCCGAGCTTGGCCCTGACCGGCAGGTCGTTGCGGGCGCGCAGCGCAGCCAGCAGGGGGTGCGACAGCGCCGGCGGGGCGGCGTCGGCGACGTCGACCAGCTCGACCTCGTCGTCCGGCTCGAGGTGCGGCGCCAGCACCGCCTCGACCGCCGCCCGGGCCTCGTCCGTGGTGCGATCCGGCGCGAACCGGTGGTTGAGGGTGACGACGGCACGATCGGGCACGACGTTGCCGGCGACCCCGCCTTCCACGGCCACCGCCTGGAGCGCCTCTCGGAACTCGCAGCCGTCGATGACCGGTCGCCGGGGCTCGTGGTCCGCCACGGCGGCGAGCAGCCGACCCGCCCGGTGGATGGCGTTGCGCCCCATCCACGGGCGGGCGGTGTGAGCCCGCCGGCCGGCCAGCGTCACCCGCAGGCGCATCGTGCCCTGGCAGCCGGCCTCCAGCGCCGCGCCCGTCGGCTCGCCCAGCAGTGCGGCGTCACCCTGCACCAGCTCCGGGCGGTGCTCGAACAGGTGGCGCAGCCCGTTGTGCACGGCCGCCACCTCCTCGGCGACGTAGAACACCCAGGTCACGTCCACCGCCGGCTCCCGCACAGCCTCGGCCAGCTCCAGCATGACGGCCAGGCCGCCTTTCATGTCGGCGGCGCCGACGCCCCACAGGACGTCTCCCTCGATGCGGGGCACGGCGTTGCCGTCCGGCGGCACGGTGTCGAGGTGGCCGGCCAGCACGAGCCGCTGGCCGCGGCCGAGCTCGGTGCGGGCGACGACGTTGTCGCCGACCCGCTCGACCAGCAGGTGGCCCAGCGCCCGCAGGCGCTGCTCGACGAGGTCGGCGAGCGGACCTTCCTCGTGGCTGAGGGACGGCACGCCCACCAGCTCCGCCGTCCGGGCGAGCAGATCGGTCACGGGCGGGGAGGCTACCGCCGGCCCGGGGCCGGCCACGCGCCCGGTCGGCGGCGGCCCTGCCCCGCCCGACGCGCCGCCCGGTACGGTTGCCGCCCGTGAGCGACACGACACCCTCCCGGTCGGGCGCGTGGGCCGCCGGCCTGGCCACGCTGACGCCCGACGGCCGCGTCCTGGACACCTGGTACCCCTCCCCCGCGCTGGCCGGCGCGGACGAGATCGACCGGATCGCCGCGACGCACGGCGTCGAGGCCCCCGGCACCGCCCACCTCGCGCCGGAGGCCGCCGCCGGCGTGCTCGGCGTCGACGTCCACGGTGCCTGCGGCCGGGACGACCTCCGGGGCGTCGAGCGGGTGGCGGTGGTGACCGTGATCGGGCGGCTGGACGACCCACCGGTCGACGCCCACGACGCCTACCTCCGCCTGCACCTGCTGTCGCACCGGCTGATCCGGCCCCACGGCGCCAACCTCGACGGGCTCTTCGGCCTGCTCACCAACGTCGTGTGGACGAGCCTCGGGCCCTGCCCGACCGACGACTTCGAGCGCGTCCGGCTGGCGGCGCGGGCCGCGGGCCGGCCCGTCGCCGTCTACGGCGTCGACAAGTTCCCCCGGATGACCGACTACGTCGTGCCCACCGGCGTGCGCATCGCGGACGCCGACCGGGTGCGCCTCGGCGCCCACCTCGCGTCCGGCACGACCGTCATGCACGAGGGCTTCGTCAACTTCAACGCGGGCACCCTCGGCACCTCCATGGTCGAGGGCCGCATCAGCGCCGGGGTCGTCGTCGACGAGGGCTCCGACATCGGCGGCGGCGCGTCGATCATGGGCACGCTCTCCGGCGGCGGCAAGGAGATCATCCGGGTCGGCAAGCGCTGCCTGCTCGGGGCGAACGCCGGCATCGGCATCTCGCTCGGGGACGACTGCATCGTCGAGGCCGGCCTCTACGTCACGGCGGGCGCCCGCGTCACGCTGCCCGACGGCACCGTCACCAAGGCCGCCGAACTGAGCGGTGCCCACGGACTGCTGTTCCGGCGGAACAGCACGACGGGGGCGATCGAGGTGCTGCCGCGAACCGGCGGCGGGATCACCCTCAACACCGCGCTCCACAGCAACGACTGAGCCCGGCGCTCGGCGCCCCGGACCGGCCGCCCGGAACGGCAGCCCACGACCGGTGGTGCCGGCCACCGCCGGGAGCCCGTGTGTCGGCCGGTCGCCGCGCGCCCGCCAACGGCAGCTAGCCGGGAGAACCACCGGCGCCAGGCGGCGGCGGGTGCGCGGACGAACCACCGCCGGGGACCGGGGGCGGTGGGTACGGGCTGCCGGGAGCCGGCGGCGGGTGCGCGGACGAACCACCGCCGGGGACCGGGGGCGGTGGGTACGGGCCCCGGGGGACCGGGGCGCCGGCGTGGCCAGGCGGGCCGTAGCCGGGCGGACCGGGCACCCAGCCCGGCGGGACGGGCGGCCGGGCGATCCGCCGGCGGATCGCCGACCGCTTCACCGCCACGACCGTGGCCAGCACGACGGACCCGATGAGCGAGACGAGGCCGACGAGGAGCGCCGTGACGACCGGTCGGGCCACGACCGCACCCAGCCCCCGGCCGACGGCGATGCCGCCGTAGCCGTCCGGGCTGCTCGCCGAGATGTGGTAGACGCCCGGCTCTTCGGCCCGGAAGGTGTAGGCGCCCCGGCCCTCGTACCCGGACACCTCGTAGGTGACGTCGGACCCGTAGCGGCGCACCCGCACGACGTCGCCGGACGGGTCGGTCACCTCGACGTCGAGCTCCGGCCCGGACGAGGAGCTGTCGTCGTCGGCGCCCCGATACTCGTGGTAGATCGAGTAGCCGCCCGGGTCCTCGATGTGCACGTCGAGCTCGGCGGGCAGGTCGTCCCGCTCGAAGTCCTCGATCGCGTCGGCGTAGCGGATGGCCGCCCGCACGAGGAGCACGACGGCCAGGACGATGCCGACGCCGGCGATGCCGCTGGCGACGGCGTACCACCACCTCGGGGGACGGACGAGCTGGTCGCTCACCACCGGCGGGGGCGGTGGCGCCGGCATGGGAGACACAGCGTGCATGGGCTCATGCTGTCTCGCCGTGCGGACCGCCGGCATCGGGGACGTCCCCGGACGGTGCCGGCGCGCCGGCGAGGCGCTGAGCGACCAGCGCGAGCTGGTCGTCCGGCTGCACGACCGCGACGCGCACGTGACCCGCTCCCGCCTCGCCGTAGAACTCCCCGGGCGACACGACGGCGCCGGCGGTGCGGGCGAGCCACCGGGCCAGCCCCCAGGCGTCGCCGCCGGGCGCCGGCACCCACAGGTAGAACGTGCCGGCCGGGGGCGGGCAGTCGACGCCGGCCTCGGCCAGGGCAGCGCGCAGCAGTTCGAGGCGCCGTCGGTACCGTTCGCGCTGCAGCTCGACGTGCTCGTCGTCGTCGAGCGCCACCACCGCGGCCGCCTGGACGGGCCCGGGCACCATGAACCCGGCGTGCTTGCGCACCTCGGACAGGTAGCGCACGAGCTCGGGATCGCCGGCGTAGAACCCGACCCGGACACCGGCCAGGTTCGACCGCTTCGACAGCGAGTGGACGGCCAGGACGCCGGCGGTGCCCTCGGCGAGGATCGTCCGACCCGCCCCCTCCCAGGTGAACTCGATGTAGCACTCGTCGGAGAGCACCGGCACGCCGTGGTCCCGCCCCCACGCCGCCACGGCGGCGAGGTCGGCGAGCTCGCCCGTCGGGTTCGCCGGCGAGTTCACCCACAGGCACAGCGCCCGGGCGGCGTCGGCGGGGTCGATCTCGGCGAGCGACCGGTAGGCCACGGCCCGGCAACCGGCCAGCGTCGCGCCCATCGCGTAGCTCGGGTAGCTCGTCGCCGGGTAGAGCACGGTGTCCCGGTCGGGGGTGCGCAGTCGTAGCCAGTGGGGGACGCCGGCCACGAGCTCCTTGGTGCCCACGCAGGCGGCGACGTGGGCAGGGTCGACCTCGGCCCCGAACCGCCGCGCCAGCCACCGGGCGGCCGCCTCCCGAAGCGCCGGCGTGCCCACCGACGGCGGGTAGCCGCGCTCGGCGCCCGAGTCGCCCAGCGCCCGCACGACGGCCGGCGGCGGCGGGTCGCACGGGGTGCCGATCGACAGGTCGACCGGGCCGCCCGGCAGCTCGGCCGCCACCCGGCGCAGGTCGTCGAGTCGGTCGTAGGGGTACGGCGGCGGGCGGAAGCCCGGCGCCGCCCCGGGATCGGTCGCGGTCACGACGACACCACGTAGTCGCGGAAGCGGCCGGCCGTGGCGTCGTCGAACCGGCCCCGGACGTGCATGCCGCCCTCGCCGGGCTCCTCGTGCAGCACCTCGCCCGCCCGGTGGGCCGCGGCGAGCAGGTCGCCCCGGTCGAAGGGGATGACCAGGTCGAGCACGGTCGTCAGCGCCCGGAGGCGGTCGCCGATCGTGGCGAGCAGGCGCTCGACGCCCGCGCCGGTGACGGCGCTGAGCGCCACCGACCCCTCGTGCTCCCGGCGCAGGCGCTCGGCGGCCTCCGGCGCGAGGTCGGCCTTGTTGAAGGCGAGCAGCTCGGGCACCCGGTCGGCGCCGATCTCGGAGAGCACCTGCCGCACCGCCCGGATGTTGCCCTCGACGTCGGGGGCGCTGGCGTCGACCACATGGACGAGCAGGTCGGCGTCGACCGCCACGTCGAGGGTGGAGCGGAAGGCCTCGACGAGCTGGTGGGGCAGCTTGCGGATGAAGCCGACGGTGTCGGTGAGCAGCACGGTCTCACCGCCCGGCAGCGACAGCCGCCGGGTCGTGGCGTCGAGTGTGGCGAACAGGCGGTCCTCGACGAGCACGCCCGCGTCGGTCAGCCGGTTGAGCAGCGTGGACTTGCCGGCGTTCGTGTAACCGACGAGCACGACCTTGGCGAGCTGGCCCCGGCGGCGGGCCTTGCGCTGGGTCGAGCGGTGGCGCTCGATGTCCCGGAGATCGGCCTCGAGCTTGTGGATGCGACGGACGATGCGCCGTCGGTCGACCTCGAGCTGGGTCTCGCCGGGGCCGCGGGTGCCGATGCGGGCACCGCCGGCCGCCGACATGCCGCCGGCCTGCTGCGAGAGTGCGCCCGCCTGCCGCCGGAGGCGGGGCAGGCGGTAGCGCAGCTGGGCCAGCTCGACCTGCGCCTTGCCCTCCTGGCTGTGGGCGTTCTGGGCGAAGATGTCGAGGATGACCGCCGTGCGGTCGATCGCCGTCCGGCCCAGCAGCTTCTCCAGGTTGTACTGCTGCGCCGGCGTGAGCTCGTTGTCGAACACGACGGTGTCGCAGTCGGTGGCGAGCGCGACCTCCCGCAGCTCCTCGGCCTTGCCGCGGCCGACGTAGGTCGGCGGGTCGGGCGACTGCCGGCGCTGCTGGACGCGGGCCACGACGTCCGCGCCCGCGGTGTCGATGAGCAGCTCGAGCTCATCGAGCGAGGCCTCGGTCTCCTCGACCGTCTCGGGTGGGATCGTCACACCGACGACGACGATCTTCTCCCGGAAGCTGCGATCGATCAGCGCCACGGCGACACCCCCGGCACGACCGCGGCGACGTAGCTGGCCGGACCCCGGAGGCGCACGGGGTCGTCCTCACCGGGGCCGAGCGCCACCTCCACCCGGCCCCCCGGCATCGACACCGGGACCCGGTCGCCGGCCAGGCCCCAGCGGCGGGCCGCGGCGGCCGAGGCGCAGGCGCCGGTGCCGCAGGCCCGGGTCGGGCCGACGCCACGCTCGTAGGGCCGCACGACGACCGTGTCGCCCTCGGTGCTGAGCAGGTGCACGTTGGCGCCCCCTGGGATCTTGGCGTTGACCGACTCCCCCACCGCCACGAGGTCGACCTCGCCGATGGCCTCGGGACCGGCCGCCGACAGGTCGAGCACGAGGTGGGGGTTGCCGACGTCGACGAGCAGGGCCCGCCCGATCGTCCCGCCGGTCCACTCCGGCGCCTCGCCGGTGATGCGGGCCGTGCCCATGTCGACCGACAGGTCGAGCGTGACCTCGTCGACCCGGCCGTGCACGGTGACGGTCCGGAGGCCGGCGTCGGTGGCGACGGCGATCTCGTCGGCCTCCGCGCCCGGCCAGCCCCCGAGCCGGAGCGCCTGCGCGAAGCACCGGATCCCGTTGCCGCTCATCTCGGCCCGGGAGCCGTCGGCGTTGCGCAGCTCCATGCGGGCGATCGCGGGCTCGCCGGGGGCGGGCGGGACGGCGCGCATAACGCCGTCGGCGCCGATCCCGGTGTGCCGGTCGCAGAGCTGCCGGGCGATCTCGGCATCGAGCGGGTGGGCGGCCTCGGGATCGAGCACGACGAGGAAGTCGTTGCCGAGGCCGTGGTGCTTGGTCAGGCGCATGTCACCGACCAGTGTGCCCGACGCCCGGGGCCGGGCGGCGCGGATTCCGTCCCGCCCGCGCCAGCTCGGCGGCCAGGGCCGGGAGCAGGGTGGCGGGGTCATCGTCGGCGTCGAGCCAGCGGATGCGGGGATCGCGCCGGAACCACGAGGCCTGCCGGCGGGCGAACCGGCGGGTGCGGCGGACGGCCAGCTCGAGCGCCTCGTCGAGGGAGACCCCGCCCTCCAGGTGGGCGATCAGCTCCCGGTAGCCGAGGGCCTGGCGGGCCGTGCGCGACATCCCCCGGGGGTGGGCGAGCAGGCGGCGCACCTCGTCGAGGAACCCCGCGGCCATCTGCTGCTCGTAGCGGGCGGCGATGCGGCGGGCCACGACCTCGTGCGGCAGGCGCACGCCGACCAGGTGGAAGCGACTGGGCGGGTAGACGTCGAGCCCGGGACCGTAGGACGAGAACGGTCGCCCGCTCCCGAGCGTCACCTCGAGGGCCCGGATGACGCGCCGCCGGTTGGTCGGCTCCATCCGCCCGGCCGCCACCGGGTCGAGCTCGCGCAGGCGCCGGTGGAGGCCGACGGTGTCGGGGTCGGCCTCGAGCTCGGCCCGCACCTCGGGGTAGCGGCCCGGCACCTGGAGGTCGTCGACCACCGCCCGCAGGTACAGGCCGGTGCCCCCGACGAGCAGGGCCCGGTGCCCCCGGGCCGCGATCTCCGCCACGGCGCGTCGGGCCTCCCGGGCGAACCAGGCCACGGTGAAGTCGTCCCAGGGGTCGGCGATGTCGATCAGGTGGTGGCGCACCTCGGCCCGCTCCGCCGGCGTCGGCTTGGCGGTGCCGATGTCCATCCCCCGGTACACCTGCATGGAGTCGACCGAGACGATCTCGATCGTCGGGTCGCGACGGGCGAGCTCGAGGGCGAGCGCCGACTTGCCCGACGCGGTGGTGCCCACGATCGCCACGTGCGGTCCCGGAGGGATCTGCGACATCGCGCCCGGACGGTACCGCCGCCGGGCCCGGATCGGCCCCTCGGCGCGAGGAGCGGGACTCCGACGGCGCCCGGGCGGGTAGCCAAGGCCACGTCGGACGACGTCGAGGAGGTGGCCCCATGCAGGTACACGTCGGTGACCGGGTGGTCGTCGAGGGTGCGAAGGTGGGGCAGCCGCCCCGCCGGGGCGAGGTCGTCGAGATCCTCCGGGGCGCGGCCGGCGACCGGCTCCGCGTCCGCTGGGAGGGTTCGGAGCACGACACCGTCCTGGCACCGGGGACGGACGTGCGCATCGAGCCCCGCGAGGAGCGGCGGCCGGACCGCATCGGCCTGCGCATCGACATCTCGCTCACCGAGGACGAGGACCACACCGACGCCGTCGCCCGGCTGCGGCTGGGCGAGCGCGAGTTCTCGGGCTGGGGCCGGGCCCGCCGGCACCCCACCGACCCCCAGATGCCGGTGGTCGGCGAGGAGCTGGCGATCGCCCGGGCCCTGTCGGACGTCTCCCACCAGCTCGTGGGCGCGGCCGCCGGCGCGCTGGAGGAGGCGCTCGGCAAGCCCGTCGCGCTCAACGTCTGACGGCGCGCCCGCGGGTGGGGTCAGACCGGGCGGAGGTCCTTGGCGAAGAAGAGCGACAGCAGGTCGGTCTCGTAGCGCCCGAAGCCGGCGATGCGGTGGTAGCCGGCCGACTTGTAGAGGCGGACCGCCTCGGGCTGGCGGATGCCGGTCTCCAGGCGGACCCGCCGGTAGCCGAGCGCGACCGCCTCGGCCTCGAGCGCCGCCAGCAGCGCGCGGCTGATCCCCCGCCCCCGGGCCTCGGGCACCACGTACATGCGCTTGATCTCGGCCACGCCCGGTGCGCCGTCCCGGTCGGGGCGCAGCGCGCCGCAGCCCACGGGCCGGCCGCCCAGCCGGGCCACGAGGAACACGCCGTCGGGTGGCGACACCTGGTCGGCGGTCACGAGCTGCTCGCCGCTGAGCTCGGGGTTCTCCTGGCCCGGCTCCATGTCCGCGGCGTAGCGGACCTCGAGGTCGGCCATCAGCTCGTCGATCAGGCGGCGCGAGTCGGGGGCGTCGAACGGCTCGGCGGCGATGGCGAGGGCGCCGTCGGCCCACGCCGGCGCGGCCCCCGCGTCGCCGGCTCCGGTGCGCGCCGGGTCGTCGGGCGGGGCGGCCCCGCCGCCGGTCAAGGTGCTCATACGGCGGCGACGGGGATGCGCGTGCGGTGGCGCGCCGGGGCCGTCACCTCGACGAGCTCTCCGACCAGGTGGTGCGGGCCGGCGTCGGTGACCCGCACGGTGGCGTAGGTGCCCGGCCGCAGCCGCTCCGGCGGGCGGAAGTGGACGAGCTTGTTGTGCTCCGTGCGGCCCGTCGTGACCGACGGGTCCTTCCGGGACGGGCCCTCGACGAGGACCTCCTCGACCTCGCCGATCCGGTCCCGGTGGCGGGCGAGCGCCGAGCGCTCGACCACCACCCGCAAGCGTTCGAAGCGCTCGCGGCAGACCTCGGCGGGGACGAACTCGTCGACGCGCGCCGCGGCCTCGGTGCCGGGCCGGGGGCTGTAGATGAACGTGTAGGCGCTGTCGTAGCCGGCCTCGGCCACCACCTCGAGCGTGCGCTCGAAGTCGTCGTCGGTCTCGCCGGGGAAGCCGACGATGATGTCGGTGGTGACGGCCAGGTCGGGCATGGCGGCCCGGGCGGCGACCAGGCGCTCGAGGTAGCGCTCGGCCGTGTAGCCCCGGTGCATGGCGGCGAGCACCCGGTCGCTGCCCGACTGGAGGGGCAGGTGCAGGTGCCGGCACACCTCGGGCACCTCGGCCATGGCGGCGATGGTCTCGGGGCGCAGGTCCTTGGGGTGGGGGCTGGTGTAGCGGACGCGCCGGATGCCCTCGACCGCGCCGACCGCCCGCAGGAGGTCGGCGAACAGCGGGCGCGGCCGGCGTCCGCCGTCGGCGCTCCAGAGCTGCCCGGCCACCTCGACGTCGGCGGCGCTCTCCTCGAGGCCACGGAGCCGCAGCGTGAGGTCGCGGCCGTAGGAGTTCACGTTCTGGCCGAGGAGGGTCACCTCGGTGACGCCGTCGGCCGCCAGGCCCTCGACCTCGGCCACCAGGTCGCCGAACGGACGGCTCGACTCGGCGCCGCGCACCGCGGGCACGATGCAGAAGGCGCAGCTGTTGTCACAGCCGATCTGGATGGTGACCCACGCCGAGTAGTCGGTGTCGCGCTTCACCGGCAGGGCCGAGGGATACGCCTCGGCGTCGTCGAGGGTGGCCTGCTCGAGGATCTCGGTGATCGGTCCGTTGGTGCGCGCCTCGTGGAGCAGCTCGGCGGCGCGGTGCACGTTGTGGGTACCGAAGACCACGT